>LSNW01000024.1 GCA_001566965.1 Methylothermaceae bacteria B42
GAAACCGCCTCCGCCGAAACCGCCTCCGCCGAAACCGCCTCCGCCGAAACCGCCTCCGCCGAAACCGCCTCCGCCGAAACCGCCTCCGCCGAAACAACCGATATCCCTTCTACCAATTCCACTTCCGCCGACATCCGAACCACCTCTCCCACTATCCGAACCACCTCCAGTGAAATTTCGCCCTCTACAATTGGAAATATAAATCGCTGGATTAATCACAGTAACCCAAGCAAACTCCTCACCATGAGAATTAAGATTAATATTATCTGTAAATATTTGCTGTACTGATAAATTTGGCAAGGTATGCCATTGAGAAGAAAATGTGGTTTTATGAAAGCCGATTAAAAGTGCAATATAGCATAATATGCCTATTCTCAAGGTTTTATTACCACCTTCCATTCAAATTCAATTATTATAATTGTAATATTTATAGCCATAATAGGCATAGTAACCCAAACCAAATCCTTGCTTGGTTTTATTTAGAACACAGCCCACTACATCGCATTCAGATAACGACGCCGCTGACTCTTGAACAATATATTGCGGTGTTGATTCTGCTTCTACTACGAGAACAACTTGCCCTACATGTTTCGCTAATACACTTGCTTGTGTCGTAGCCAACAAAGGTGGAGAATCGAAAATAATGATCCTGTCTGGATAACGCTGAGACATTTCTTTGGCTAACTTTCTCATCGCATCACTTGAAAGTAACTCAGTAGCATGCTTATGCCTACGTCCCGCAGGCAAAAATGTAAGCTTAGGGAAATCGGTTCGTAACAGCACTTCCTTGAATGTTACGTCTTTTTCAAGCAAATCTATTAGTCCCGATCTTTCCTCAACACCAAATAATTTAGAGGCTGCAGGTTTAACCACATCAGCATCCACTAATAATACCCGCTTATCCAACTCGGTTGCGATACTCATGGCAAGGTTAACCGAAGTAAACGTTTTCCCTTCCCCTGGAAGACTGCTGGTAACCAAAATTAAGTTAGCATTTTCAATTTCATTCTTGCCTTCACCAAAAGCATTTAAAAGCAATGGCTGCTTAATTATTCTATATTCTTCCGCTAATTGTCCGTGCGGGTCATCAGGGGACAACATTCCCTTTTCTTTAAAAAAATCCAGGTCGACTTTTATGTAATTTTTATTCGACGAAGCCAAATCATTCCAATGCTCTTTTTCTTTTTCTTCTGATTTGGAAGAAACATCGACCTGAATATCCAAGTCATTTTTTTCCTCCCCAAGATCAGATGAATGCTCTGCCGACTGTTTTTCTAACGCTTTTTCAATGAGACTCACACAATCCCCCATTAGCTATTTATGGAGTATAAATTTATACCCTTAATCTCCAAGAGAATAAGACAAGCAAATATGACTACCAGTCCTGCACATGCCCCACAAAAACGCAAGAATTCCAACCATTTTTTACGTTTGATTGCAGGCACCCAATTCATTGATACCGTGCCCAAAACCGGAAATCCTGTAACTTCTCGAAGTTTTTGCGGCGAAATAAAAGTTGGTCGCAACAGGGCTAAGAAAATGGTTAAACCAAAACCCGATAAAAAACCCGCACTTAACACCGCGACTGAAAGCAATATTCTATTTGGCGCTGAAGGCTTAGATGGTACTTGGGGCGGGTCTATCACTCGAAACTTAACACTATCCGTATTTTGTTCAACACTTTCCGACAAGCGCGCTTGCTCTCTCCTAGCCAACAATATTTCATAATTTTCTTTGACCGTACCATAATCCCGGTTTAGACTTTTAAGTTCAGTCTCCACCCTTAACCGAGCATCCATGCCTTTTTTAAGCCTTTTAATCTTGTTCTCATAAGCCTTTACTCTAGCCTGTAGTGACGCCACATTAGCATCCGCTTCACTAAGAGATATCTTCATTTGCTGAAAAATTGGATTTTCAGTATTACCCATATCATCTCCAAAGGATTCTTCCTCCGGCTGATTTTTTAGCTGCGCTATGCTTTTTTTAAGGGCAATAACCTCAGGATGTTTATCTGTATATTTAAGCAACAACTCATCCAATCTTTCTTGCATCGCTTGAATGCGGGTTTCTTTTGGACTCAATGAAGCGCTTCCAAAGTCTGCAAACATGGGCTCATCATCTTCTAATTGACGCGCTATTTCATCACGACGATTAATTGCCTCTTCCAGTGCTAACTTTGCTTCTTCCAGTTGGGTATTGGCATTTTGAAGTTCCTCATAGAGATTTCCGCCTTGCCCGGGCAATAAGCCGTAATTTTTTCGCTTAAACTCTTCAATAGCTTGTTCTGCTAGCTTGAGCCGCCGCTCATATTCTTTAATCTGCTGATCAAGAAACCGTTGGGCATTATCCGCATCACGCCGAGTTTCTCCTAGTGCCTGCTCAACAAAAACTGTCAAGGTTGCCTGTACCAAGCGCTTGGCTAGGTTAGGATTTGAATCGTTTGCACTTATTGTAAAAATATTAACTCGCCGGGCACTTTCTATTTCTATCGATGATTTTAATCTATCAATTACACCCTCCATGGCTCGCTCATCCGTAGCCACTAAATCCAAGTCGGTCATCCGCGCTATTTTTTCTAAATTTGGGCGAGTTAATAACAACCGAGTCATCAATTTCACTTGCTTATCCACGTCCGGCTGTATGGTCAAACCTTTCAACAAAGGCCGTAAAACTGACCGAGTATCCACATAAACTTTTGCAGTTGCTTTATATTGATCTGGCAACTGAGATACATACATCCATCCCGCAAGACAAACTAGCCAAGCGGTCAGAATCCCCCACCATTTATAACGGGCAGCAACCTGCAGATAGCCTAAGACCTCAACCAGCAACTCATGCATTGAAAACTCCTACATGCAACAAAATCAGAAAAAGGCTTCAGGGATAATCAATACATCCCCTGGCAATATATCCACATTGGCAGAAATATCACCATCTCTCAGCAGATCATCTATCCGCACAGAGAACTGCTTTTGCTTACCATTAATTCTGCGCACAATGGTAGCCCGGTTACCTGAAGCATACTCAGTCATACCACCTACCGTGATCATTAGATCTAATAAAGTCATACGCTCACGATAAGGAACCGATTGAGGATTCGCAGCTTCCCCAACAACACGAACTTGCTCGCTATAAGGCCCCACGAACTCACCCACAATCACTGTTACCAATGGATTTCGTATATACCGGGCCAACTCCTTTTCTATATCCCGTGCAAGTTGGTATGGTGTTTTCCCGGTAGCTGGCAGCTCCTCTACCAAAGGTGCGGAAATTTTCCCATCAGGGCGAACTACTACGGTACGGGTGATTTCTGGATTTCCCCAAACAAACATTTCAAGCGAGTCCCCCGGACCAATAATATAAGTATAGTCAGTAGGCGGCTCGGTTTTTGGGTTAAGTGGAGGGTAAAAAGAACAGGCAGTTAGCTGAAAAAAAACAAGAGAAAAAACCAAAATCAGCGTTCGTTGCAAAAATTTATGTTTTTTAATTTGCACTGCCATCTCCTTAAGATGCAAATTCAAATTGTATAGATGTAAATCTAGCAGAAAATTGTGTCATAACTTACCTTAACAAAGCCTGACCTTTGTTCACTCAGCGGAGCAGAGATATTTTTGTATCCTTCCAATACCTTCTTTCAGTCTACTCATCGAAGTTGTGTATGCAAAGCGGACATATCGATGGGCATTTGCCTTACCAAAATCCTTGCCTGGTGTAATCGCCACTCCCACCTTCTCCAGCAAATCCCAAGCAAAACCATAGCTATCAGAGGTTATTGAAGAGCAATCCGCATAGATATAAAAGGCGCCATCAGGAATTGTTTCTATCGAAAACCCTAAATCAAGTAGCCCATCGTATAAAAAATCCCGCCGCCGTTCAAACGCGTTACGTCTTTCTTCCAACTCGACAAACGTCTCCTCGCTCAATGCCGCCAGAGCCGCATATTGGGAAAGTGAAGGCGCGGAAATAAAAGCATTCTGAGCAACTCTCTCCAGCACTTCGCAATAAGAAGCTGGCACAACCACCCACCCCAAACGCCACCCCGTCATCCCAAAATATTTAGAAAAACTATTGACTACAAAGGCATCTTGGGTGAATTCAAGAGCTGATGCGCTTCGCTTTCCATACTCCAATCCATGATAAATCTCATCTGAAATTAATACGCCTCCTTGTTTTTCAACTTCCTGACAAATTCCCTTCAGCGCATCATTTTCAATAATTGTCCCAGTAGGATTTGATGGCGAGGCCAACCAAACGCCTATCGTGTTTTCACCCCAATTATCCCTCACCAATTTTGCGGTTAAATGAAAATGAGTCTCATATGTCACTGGAACCAGTTTTGGCCTGCCCTCGAAAAGGCGGATAATATTACGATTACAAGGGTAACCGGGGTCGCTGATCAATATTTCTTTATTTTTGGATAACAGGGTTGCCAAAATCAGCAAAAAAGCTCCGGAAGCGCCTGGGGTAATCATGATCCGGTCCGGGTCAATACTGACTTGGTAACAATAGGCGTAGTACTCAGCAATGGCTTGACGCAATTGAGGCAGACCAGCGGCAGACGTATATTTTATATAGCCGTCTTGCATCGCTTTTACGCCAGCCTCTACTATACTTTTTGGCGTTGGGAAATCGGGCTCTCCAATTTCCATATGAACGATATTTCGCCCTTGAGCCTCCAAGGCTTTAGCCTTGGCAAGCAATTCCATTACCACAAAGGGTTCAATTTCTTTGATTTTGGCCGATAACGGAGGAAACAATATTGAAACTCTTTATCTTTCCAAGATTCTAAGCAAATGCATTATAGACATAACTTGAGCAGTTAAAAGTGCAATTTACTATTGCTTCTAGGGGCGCCTTCTGGTACAAGTACGGGCTTTTCGAATTTCGAGGACTTACCCATGGCTACTTCTCAGGATAAAACTCAAATCAATCCTTTCACTTTTACGCCATATCAACCCAAGGAAGGGGAAGAATATATGAATGAACAGCAGCTAGAGCACTTTAAAAAAATCCTTCAGGGATGGAAGGCACAATTGATGGAAGAGGTAGACCGCACGTTGGATCACATGCAACATGATGCCGCCAACTTCCCTGATCCAACCGATCGGGCGACTCAGGAATCTGAGTTCAGCCTGGAACTTAGAACCCGCGACCGGGAACGCAAACTCATTAAAAAAATCGATGAAGCCTTGTCCAATATTGAATCAGGCGACTACGGATATTGCGAGACCTGTGGCGTAGAAATTGGCTTGCGCCGCCTAGAAGCCCGCCCTACTGCCACCCAGTGTATCGATTGCAAGACCCTGGATGAATTGCGCGAAAAGCAAATGGGGTAACCGGTAAGTTTATTGTTTTGGCGGTATAGCCATGTCCGCCAAGCAAAAGGAAAATCAAGCCCCTCAATCTTACCGGGGGCGTTTTGCGCCTTCGCCCACTGGCCCCCTCCATTTAGGTTCGCTTCTCACGGCTCTGGCGAGCTTTTTACAGGCACGTTCTCGCGGCGGAAAATGGTTTGTTCGCATTGACGATATTGACACCCCCCGCTGTAAACCCGGTGCCGCCACTGAAATTCTCCGAACCCTGGAATGGTTTGGCCTTTATTGGGATGGCCCGGTTTTATACCAACAGCAAAATCTGGAAGCTTATCAATGGGCATTGGACAGGCTTATAGCACAAGGCTGGATCTATCCTTGCACTTGCAGCCGCAAGCAGTTAGCCCCTTTTGGACAACGATATCCAGGCCTGTGCCGTAACAACCCTCTAAAAAGTAACAAACCCCATGCATTTCGGGTTAAAACTGCCGCAGATCCCATCCGCTTTTACGATGGTTTGCAAGGAAACTTTACTCACAACCTTAACCAGACCTGCGGTGATTTCATTATCCGACGAAGAGATAAGATTTTTGCTTACCAGCTGACAGTCGTTATAGACGACCATCTTTTGGGAGTTACCGAAGTATTACGCGGTTGTGACTTGCTAGACTCCACACCCAGGCAAATCTATCTTCACCAGCTTCTTCAACTTCAAATACCTTCCTATTGTCATATTCCTATCCTTACAGATTCAAGGGGGCTGAAACTCAGTAAACAAACCCAGGCACCTGCGGTGGATCCTAAAAATCCTGGCCCGACATTACACCGACTGCTTCAATGGCTGGGTCAAAATCCGCCTGAAGCTATAAAAAATTGGCCGGCGACAGAAATCATTGCTTATGCAATTACCCACTGGAACCCTACCAAAATGCCCAAAACCCAACAAATCGATATAATGACTTCCATTGTCGGCCCCAATATCAAAGGAATAAAGCCATGAGCCAAGACAAAATCTATCCTGTCCCGGAATCCATCGCCACTAAAGCCCACATCAATGCGGCAAAGTATCAATCCATGTATGCCCAATCCATCAATGACCCCGATGCTTTTTGGGCAGAGCATGCCGAGGCTTTCGTCTCCTGGCATCAGCCATGGAATAAAGTTTCTGACTGGGATTTCCATAAGGTGCATATCCGCTGGTTCGAGGGGGGCAAACTTAATGTCTGCGTTAATTGCCTCGACCGTCATCTCGATACCCGGGGCGATCAAACTGCCATAATTTGGGAAAGCGATGATCCCACAGTTGATACAAAAATCACTTACCGGCAATTACATACCCAGGTTTGCCAATTCGCCAACGTCTTGAAAGCACATGGCATAAAAAAAGGGGACCGAGTCTGTATTTATTTGCCCATGATTCCAGAAGCAGCCATTGCCATGCTGGCATGCGCAAGGATCGGCGCGATTCATTCCGTGGTTTTCGGTGGATTTTCAGCTGAAGCACTGCGAGACCGCATCCTGGATGCCGATTGCCGCTTGGTGATTACCGCAGATGAAGGCATTCGTGGCGGCAAACACATTCCCTTGAAAAATAATGTCGACACTGCATTGAATGCTTGTCCCGATGTGAGCACGGTCATTGTGGTCGAACGCAGCGGCAACCCCATTCTATGGCATGAAGAACGGGATGTGTGGTACCACCAAGCGATAGCCAATGCTTCAGATCAGTGCGAGGCGGAAATCATGGATGCGGAAGACCCGCTCTTCATCCTTTACACCTCCGGCTCCACCGGCAAGCCCAAGGGTGTTTTGCATACAGCCGGCGGATATCTCGTCTACGCTGCCATGACCCACCAATACGTTTTCGATTATCAGGATGGAGACATTTATTGGTGCACCGCCGATGTTGGATGGATTACTGGCCATAGTTATTTGGTTTATGGCCCATTGTGTAATGGCGCGACCACTTTGATGTTTGAAGGCGTGCCCACCTATCCAGAACCGGACCGGTTCTGGCAAGTGGTTGATAAACATCAAGTCAACATTTTCTATACCGCCCCTACCGCCATACGCGCACTCATGCGTTTGGGCGATGACTATGTTAAACGCACCTCCAGGCAGAGCTTACGCATCCTTGGCACCGTTGGCGAACCCATCAACCCCGAAGCGTGGGAATGGTATTACCATGTGGTAGGTAATGGCAATTGCCCGATTGTCGATACTTGGTGGCAAACTGAAACCGGCGGCATTCTCATTACTCCACTGCCAGGAGCCACGCCTCTCAAACCTGGCTCTGCGACCCTGCCTTTCTTTGGCATCGAACCGGCGATTCTTGACGACCATGGCAAAGAGATCCAAGGCCCCGGTAGCGGTGTCCTCGCCATGAAACGCTCCTGGCCGGGCCAAGCCCGTACTCTTTACGGCAATCACCAGCGCTTTATCGAAACCTACTTTAGCGCTTACCCCGGTTATTACTTCTCCGGGGATGGTGCCCGTAGAGATGACGATGGTTACTATTGGATTACTGGGCGAGTAGATGATGTACTGAATGTCTCTGGTCACCGACTTGGCACGGCTGAAATTGAAAGCGCCTTGGTGCTTCATCCAGCGGTGGCGGAAGCCGCCGTTGTTGGTTACCCCCATGACATTAAAGGACAAGGCATCTATGCCTATGTCATTCTGAAAGAAGGCGTTTCTCCCAGTGACGAATTACGCAAAGAATTAATCGACCTAGTTGCCAAGGAGATAGGGCCCATTGCCAAACCCGACGTTATCCAATGGGCACCGGAATTACCCAAAACCCGCTCAGGCAAAATCATGCGGCGTATTTTACGTAAAATCGCCGCCAATCAAATAGACGATCTAGGAGATACTTCCACCTTGGCCGACCCTTCCATTGTGGAAACATTGATCCGGGAACGAGCCCACCAATAAAGCGGAGGTCACCGATATGCGCGATGTTGTTTAAATCCCTTGCAATCGTGCAACGTTCATAGCGAACCGTCTTTTTTCCATATCCTCCAGCTGAACCAGGTTCTGCAAGACCTCCTGGACATGGGGATCGTCAATTTCATTGAGGGATTCCTTGTACAGTTCAATGAGTGCATCTTCAAAATCCATCACAATCTTGACGATTTCATCCATAGACATATTGGAGTGAACGGTCAAGCTTTGCAGTTTTTTCTCAATTTTGGGATCGGGCGGATAAGGCAACCAAATATCTAAAATATGCTGCTGCGTTCCTTGTTCAAACTTTTCCAGGCTGTCAGCTAATTCATCCTCGTGTCGCTTTAAGTAATCCAACAGCAACTGGACATGGGCTTTTTGTTCCTGGCTTTCCATCTTTTCTGCTAATTCTTTTAAAGCCTTATGCAAATCTTTACTGTATTCCAACACATCCTTGACTTGTTCAAATTTCCGCAGTTTCTCTTCCATTTCGCCCCCATCAGTTCATTCGTGAAAATCGTAATGAATAAGATACACCGATTTCTTCTATCGCTCCATATCTCCTGTAATTCAACTAATTTTTACATCCAATCAAGTAATCTCAATATGTTAAAATGAACAGTTACGGATTATAGAGCCGACTGATTATTCCAAACTAGCATGTCTCAATATAAACTCACTCACCTTAAAGAACTGGAAGCAGAAAGCATCCACATTATCCGGGAAGTTGCCGCTGAATTCGATAATCCGGTGATGCTCTATTCCATCGGAAAAGACTCTTCCGTCATGTTGCATCTGGCGATGAAAGCCTTCTATCCGGGCAAACCGCCATTCCCTTTGATGCACGTGGATACCACCTGGAAATTCCAGGAAATGTATCAATTCCGCGAACGCATCACGCAAGAACTGGGATTAGACTTGATTGTCTATACCAATCCCGAGGCACAAGCACAGGGAATTAACCCCTTTGACCACGGTAGTAAAAAACACACTGACATTTGGAAAACCGAAGGGCTCAAGCAATCCCTAGATAAATATGGCTTTGACGCTGCCTTTGGCGGTGCCCGGCGGGATGAAGAAAAATCCAGAGCCAAGGAACGGGTCTATTCCTTCCGCGACCACCACCACCGCTGGGACCCCAAAAACCAGCGGCCAGAATTGTGGAATATCTATAACGGCAAGATCAATAAAGGGGAAAGCATTCGCGTTTTTCCACTCTCCAACTGGACCGAACTGGACATTTGGCTATATATCTATCTGGAAAAAATCCCCATCGTACCTTTATATCTCGCCAAAGAACGTCCCGTGGTGGAGCGGGATGGCACCTTAATCATGGTAGATGACCAGCGCATGCACCTCCACCCAGGCGAAAAGCCACAACTCAAGCAGGTCCGTTTCCGGACCCTGGGATGCTACCCTCTCACCGGCGCGATTGAATCCACAGCCGACACCTTACCCAAAATTATCCAGGAAATGTTGTTGGCGAAAACCTCCGAGCGCCAGGGCCGCCTTATCGACCATGACCAGGCCGGCTCCATGGAAGACAAAAAGCGCGAAGGCTATTTCTAACCCCCTAATTTTGATTTATCCGAATCATGTCACACCAATCCCTGATCGAAACCGATATTGAAGCCTATCTCCGGCAACACGAACATAAACAACTGCTGCGGTTTTTAACCTGCGGCAGCGTGGACGATGGCAAAAGCACCTTGATTGGCCGCCTGCTCCACGACACGCAGATGATCTATGAAGATCAAATGGCGTCCCTGAAAAAAGACAGCGAACGGATGGGCACCACCGGAGAAGAGGTAGACTTGGCGCTGCTGGTGGACGGCCTGCAAGCCGAGCGCGAACAAGGTATCACCATCGATGTTGCTTACCGTTATTTTTCCACCGCCAAACGCAAATTTATCATTGCCGATACCCCGGGTCACGAACAATATACCCGCAACATGGCCACGGGCGCCTCCACCTGCGACTTGGCAGTAATTTTGATTGACGCCCGCAAAGGGGTACTCACCCAAACCCGACGCCACAGTTTTATCGTCTCCCTGTTGGGTATCAAACATGTTGTCGTGGCCATCAACAAAATGGATTTGATGGACTGGCGTCAAGAGGTTTTCGACCAGATTCGCCAGGATTATCTGTCCTTCTCCAATAAACTCGACGCCGCCGACATTCGCTTCATTCCCGTATCCGCCCTCAAGGGTGATAACGTCGTCGACCGCAGCCAAAACACGCCTTGGTACGAAGGCCCTACCTTGTTGGAACACTTGGAAAACATCGACGTATCCCAGGATCGTAATTTCCAAGATCTGCGTTTTCCCGTCCAATACGTCAACCGGCCGCACCTCGACTTCCGCGGCTTTAGCGGCACATTAGCGGCGGGCATAGCGCATCCCGGCGATGAAATCATGGTCCTGCCCTCGCGCAAAACCAGCCGCATCAAAGAAATCGTTACCTATGATGGCAATCTGGAAGAAGCCTTCCCTCCCATGGCCATCACGTTGACCTTGGAAGATGAAATCGATGTCAGCCGAGGCGATATGATCGTCCGCACCGACAATCTTCCCCACGTGGCTGACCGTTGCAACGCTCACATCGTTTGGATGACTGAAAAGCCCTTGGTCCCCGGACGCCAGTATTACATTAAACAAGCCACCCGCACGGTCACAGGTTCCGTCTCGCGAATCATCCATCGCATTGATGTCAACACCTTGGCGCATTCCAATGCCGATCAATTAGCACTGAACGAAATCGCCCTGTGCGAGGTCGCCTTCAATGCGCCCTTGGCCTTTGATCCTTACCAGGTTTGCAAGGGCACCGGTGCCTTCATTGTCATTGACCGGCTTACCAACAACACCGTTGGCGCAGGCATGATCACAGGCTTGGCGGAAACGGGAGACAGCAGAAGGCGGGTATCTGCTGAAGAACGCGCTATCCGTTTTGGCCAGCAGGCCCGCGTCATCTATCTGATAGGTCAACAAGCCAAGGATTTTGCTTATCTTTTGGAAAGAAGATTATTCGACACAGGTCACGCCGCCACTGTGATTGACGACGAAACCCTGACTCAAGCTGATGAAAACATCGCCCAGGCACTGACCCATGCAGGCTTGATATCCCTTTGGCCACTTGCCCAAGCCCCTGCTCGTCCTGTCGAAAACAGCCTTGTATTTGATGCGGACACCATGAGCATTGAAACCATCCTGGATCAATTAAAAAACCAGCAAGTCATCCAGGCCCATTAACTTTGAATTGAATTTTCTTTCCATTAGCGTCATGCTGAATCCCAGGGGAGTAAATTCCCCCTGGTTTTTTTACATAGTGCCTGTAAATTTTACGTAGCCATGGTCTTCCTTAAATGGGACGCCGCAAACCCTTTCGCGCCGTACATCCCGTTACGCGCGAAAGCCCGGCCCAACTATGAAAGCCCGCTCTTGAGGGCTTGATGGCGGTCATTCCAGCCCCACCCCACATAAGGAAGCCCCCCAAATCTCAATCAAGTTGGTAAATCTTTGTAGGCAGGTTTTATATTTTGTGAAGGGCAATTTCATGAAATCAAAAATACTCATTAGCATTCTTTTAGGATACCTCATCTCCGGTTACAGCTTTGGCTATGGTGGAGGAGGCGGAGGCAAACAAGCTTGTAAAAAGCCGCAATTCACCCAATTCCAGCCAGGCGATAAAGCTGAAGTAGCGCCAGCTTCAGATTTTTCATTTGTTGTTACCCAGGCAAATTCTGACAGCATTCAAGTTACTGTCAAAAAACATCCGGTTACCGTTGAAATTACGCCAAAGAATCAGTCCTTGCTGGTAGCCGGCAAACTACCAGAAGACCTAAAAGACACCTACGCCAGAGTTGCAGTCACCGCCCAGGGGCCAGGCCGCTGCAAAGGCACCGCAGGTTGGTTACTAAAAATCACTCAGTAATAAATAGCCCTTTTCAACCATGAAAGCAGGGGATGGGGTAAAGGCCCATCTCCTGATCCATTAGATTTTTAGGGATATCTTTTTGTTTGATGGCAAAGAAATCCACTAAAAACCAGAGAGCCTACGGCAATCGGATCTTCACCTTTCTCCGGGCATTAAAACGCTTATTGGGACAATCGCGAAAGCCTAATGAAGGCGTCAGGCATATTTTGACCTCTTCAAGATACCCTTTTCTGTCAGTCCAAACCGTGACGGCACTTCGACGCAATCCCAAAGACCGGTTCAAGGCCACAAAAGCCTGCTCCACATCCCCTACCCGTAAACTTTTCCCTTTCCGCAAATATAAAGCCGCCATGTCAGGACGTTTGATTTTCTCCCACAGATAAGTAATCGCGTTGAAATATTCTTTTGGCGTTTCAAAGACACAGGTGCCATGCTTTAACCACTGCCCATAAATCAAATTGACGCTGGGCATCAAGCAAAAAACTTCAGCCGCGAGTCTTCGAGGGGGTAGTGGCTTAAGCCGGCAATAACGGGGATGATCATACTTGGAACGCGCTTTTTCCGATTGCGGCCATAATCCATGCACCACCCAACCAAAACGATTGACCCGACATTGATAGGCCTGCCCCCTGCCTTCCCCTCGATCATGACAAAATTCCGGCGACCACGACAAAACGTAAACCAAGTAATCGACGGACACCGAGGGATTACGCCAGTCGATACGAATCTTCGGTGGAGGCAATTTCTCAGGCACCTGGCAAAGTCCGGCAATGCTGTTTTGAGGCAAAAACAACAGCATTGCCAAAATAAACAATAAAGATCGATACAGAACCAACATTTGTTCTCCTTTTTAAAAAGGCCCACTTTGACTTGAAGCCTCAACAATAAGAACCCATTATCCGTAAAAATGGAAGCGAACAGCTTAAGAAAATTTGAATCCAGCCACAAAGGAACGCTAAACTAAATAAGTGGTAGCAGGAACTTTATCCCATAAAGTCGGGTCTATTTAAAGGTACCGAAGGGGGCGATCTGGCTTCGACGCGGATCGCGAAACCTACAGGTGCATGCCGAGGTGCAGTGACCTCGAAAAACACATTGCAAACTTATAGTTGCCAACGACGACAACTACGCACTCGCTGCTTAAAACCCAGTAGGGTGCCATCTGACCGGAGCCGTGCTTGTGCGTCCGGATTTCAGGTGTCATATCTCACAAGCTTGCGGTGAAGCGTGTCCGGCGTGGATCCGTTAAACACTTATCCGGACTCGCCGTTTGTTTTCCCCGCCGTTCGGGTAGCAAACGGTTAAATCAATAGAACGGATAAGCATGTAGAGCCTGAGGCGGAGGATTCGCGGACGGGGGTTCGATTCCCCCCGCCTCCACCAATTCCACAACGCCAACCTGACCGGGTTGGCCTTTTTCGTTGGGAGAAGGCTTTGTATTCCTGCGGATAACTGCGGTTTTCGAGAGTTACCCTTTCACCGTATCCCCCCTGCGTCAGACTAGTTGTCGCCTCTATTAACACAGAGGAATAAAACGATGTCCCAACGTTATAGTGACGCATTTAAAGAACAAGCCATATCGAAAGTATTGCAACGTGGTGATAAAACGATACAGTGTATCGCTGATGAATTGGAAAGGACTGACACCGTATACATCACCTGGAGCTTGGATAGTGACAAGTCTACCAAGTCTACTAAGCCCATTTACCAAGGGAGGTGGTCATAAAAATAAATAAGTATCAAATCAAACCATGAATGACTTCTCGCTCTTTACCCTAAATTGCAGCCGGCCTTATGGCGAGGCAATTGCGAATTATCTCAATACTAAACTGAGTGCCCATGAGGAAAGGGAGTTTGAAGATGGAGAGCACAAGATTCGCCCCTTGGAAAGCGTGCGTGGGCACCATGTATTTGTCGTTGTTTCCCTTTTTTCAGATCCTCACCTGAGTGTTAACGATAAGTTGTGTCGGCTGCTTATGTTCACCGGGGCTTTGAGAGATGCCTCGGCGCGGGAAATCACGCTTGCCCTTCCCTACCTTGCCTATGCCCGCAAAGACCGACGTACCCAGCCCCGGGATCCTATAAGCATCCGGTATCTGGCATCCATACTCGAGGCAGTTGGTACCGATAGAGTCATGACCATGGAAGTCCACAACCCGGCGGCTTTTCAAAATGCCTTCCGCTGTATAACCGAACATCTCGAAGCGCTGCCGTTATTTATCCACCATTTAACGCCCGCTCTTCAGGACAGCAATAAAATAACGGTAGTTTCTCCTGATACCGGAGGATATAAGCGGGCGGAGAAATTCCGCTCGGCATTGGCCGAGGTTACGCAAAAACGAATCGACAGTGCCTCTGTTGAAAAACTGCGCGGTGGTGGCAAACTCATGCACGGCCGTTTGATTGGTTCGGTCGATGATTCAACCGTGTTGATCATTGATGACATGATCGTCAGTGGCAGCACATTGAACCACGCGGCCCAGACGTGTAAGCAAAACGGCGCTGAGAAGGTGATTGCTATTGTTACTCACGGAATGTTCAGC
>LSNW01000025.1 GCA_001566965.1 Methylothermaceae bacteria B42
TTCGCCCTTGCCCAACTCGGCCTTGAGCAGGAAGGCGCCGCGGCGCACATAGACCTCACCGGGCCGGAGGCCGGCCACGATCTCCACCCGCCGCAGGCCGCGGCGGCCGACCTGCACCGGCCGGGGTTCAAAGCGGTCGTCCTCCTGGACGAACACCACGGTGCGTCCCTCCCATTCGGTCAACGCCTCGGCGGGAACGACGATCCGCCCTTTCTGTGCGGCGATCCCCACCTCGGCGCTGACGAACATCCCCGGACGCCAGCGCCGGTCGGGATTGTCGAGCACCACCCGGGCCTGGGCGGTGCGGGTCCGCTCCTCCAGCACCGGGCTGACGTAGTCGATGACCCCTTCCGCCGCCGGAATCCCGCCGGCCTCGACCCGCACCGCCTGGCCGGGCCGGATCCGGGCCAGATCCTTCTGATAGACCGTCAGCAGCACCCAGACCCGGCTGAGATCGGCAAGGACGAAGGCGCTGCGGTCGCTGCGCAGGAATTCCCCCAGGGTGGCGTGCTTCTCGATCACCCGCCCGCCTGACGGGGCCCGTAGCCGGTAACGGGACAGGTCCACTGCCTTGTGATCACGCAACAGCGCCTCGATTTCCGCGGCGGTCATTCCCAGCGCCAGCAGCCGGTGCCGGGCGGCGTCCAGTTCGACGGCGGCGGCGATCTGTTCCTGCTGGGTCTTGAGGAATTCCCGTTTCGAGGTGATGCCCTTGCGGTACAACTGGCGTTCGCGGGTCAGATTGGCGTTGGCCAGGTCCAGACGGCTCTTGGCGATCAACAGCGCGGCCCGCGCCTCGGCCAGCTCGCGGCTGCTGAGCACCGCCAGGATGTCGCCGGCCTCTGCCCGGTCCCCCACTTCCTTGAACACCTGGCGGACAATCCCGGCCACCTGGGGCACCACGTGATAGAGCCGGTCCGGCGCGAACGTCACCTCCCCGGTCAGGTGCAGCGTCTCCAGAATTTCGCCGGGCGCGGCCCGGGCCAGTTCGATGCCGAATTCCTTCACGACCTCCGGTGTCAGATGCACGGCCTCCTCGTGCTCGTGCTCATGTTCGTGGCCGGCTTCATGGGGTTCTTCGGCCGGCGCCGGCAGGGCCAGCAGCAGCCCCGCCAGCCATAGAATCGATAACGCGGTTCTCATGATGACTCCTGTGCGGTTGATGTTGAGGGATCGACCGGCACTGCGCCGATCAGGCGTTCCAGGGCGGCCCACCAAAGCTGCCAGCTGCGCCAGGCTTCCACCTGCTGGCGGCGGGCGGCGAACAGGGTCCGCTGGGCGTCGATCAGATCGAGCACCCCGACCTTGCCGAGCCGATAGGCTTCGCGCACCGCGTCGAAAGCGGCCTCGGCGCTGGGGAGGATTTCGGTTTTCAACAAGGTGGCGGTGATCTGCGCCTGGCGCAATCGTTGATAGGCGGCCACCAGTTGACGGCGCGCCTCCACCAGCCGGGCGTGGCGCCGCTGCTCCGCCTGGCTCAGACCGGCCTGGGCTTCCTGCACCCGGGTGCGCTGGTCGTTGAAGATGAACAGCGGCACCTGAAAGACGGCCACCGCCGCCACGTCGCCGTTTTCCGCATACTGGCGAATGCCGGCCCGCACCGTCAGGTCGGGGATGGTCGCGGCCTGCGCCACCGCCAGCAGGCGTTGGCGGCGGACCATTTCCGTGGCCCACCGGGCCACATCGGGATTGTCCTGCAAACGCTGCAACAGACGGGGCAGCGGCGGCAGGGGCGCAAGCCGGTCCAGCTGCCCGGTCACCCGCTCGAAATCCGCGGTCAGCCCGCCCCAGATGGCCGCCAGGCGCTGTCTCGCCGTGACCAGCTGTTGCCGGGCCCGGGCCGCCTGGAGCCGGGCCCGGGCCAGTTCCACCCGGGATTTGAACCGCTCCAGCCGGGAAACCTCGCCGGCCCGCACCCGGGCATCGACGATCCCGTGCAGCCGCTCGGCCAGTTGCAGCATCTTTTGCGCCAGCTGCAGATGGACCTGGGCGGCGAGCACGTCGACGAAAGCCTGCTGGGTGGTCATGGCCACCTGGACGCGGCGGGATTCATAGTCCCAGAGGGCCAGATCGCGTTCGCTGGCGGCCAGGCGGCGGCGCTTGAGCCGTTTGCCGCCCAGTTCAATCAGCTGGCTCAGCATCAGGGTGGTTTCGGCGACGTTGTAGCCACGGTGCTCACCGCTGCCGCCGAAATCCTCCAGGGCGATCCGCAGCCGGGGATTCGGCAACAGACCGGCGCGCACCGCCCTGGCTTCGCGGGCACGGATTTCCCAGGCGTCGGCGTTGAGATCGGGGTTGTGGCGCAGGCTTAGATCCAGGGCATGGGCTAAGGACAACACTTCCGGGAGTTTAGGTATAGGTGTCAGGCTTATCCTGGGAGGTGCTTCCGGAAGCGGAGAGCCGCTGGCAGTAGCGGGAGCGACTGACAGAATCAATCCTATGGCCATGGTGAATTGGGGCAAAAGCTTCAGCAGGGGAAAAGTTTTTCCGACTGCTCCCCCCAATGTTGGGGTATACATTCATATTCTCCTCGTTTATTGGCGATTACGCGTATGCCTGTGCCCACGGGGGCAGGCAACAGGTTTGTAAGCTAGCGCCTTAAACGATGGGAGGACGAAGCAAGTGAGAAGGTGGCGTTGCAGAAAGGATAAATGAATAAGGGGGAAGTAAGGTTGTGCCCCTTTCCATGGCAATGGGCAAGAAATGTTCGGGCAGCGCTAAAGCTCCGATATGCCCGCCATGATCGTAGCTACAGAAATGACACGTGTGGTCGTCTTCGGTTTGTTGAAGAATGCCTGAATCAGTGCTTGGCGTTAAATCTGCCTGGGCGGAAAAAACTGGATGAGGGAGAGGTTTATCTGCTGCAATCACAACGTGAATGTCCGTGACCATCCACGTGGACATCCATAACGTCACAATAACGAGAAGGGCAGATAAAAATCGATTCATACCACCATCATAGCATTTTTCCTGGATTTTCCAATCATTGATCAAGTTTGCGTTTTCCCACTATGCCAGCCAATAGAAGACAAAAAAGCGCCATTCCATAGCCGGCCCATTCTCCCCAATGCCATTGGGTCGGATTTTTCAAGCTATTGATCCAAAGCTCGAAATTTCCATCCACGGAATATAAGCGAAACCCCAAGGTAGTGAACACTAAAAGCAACGCCAAGACGAAAAGCAGCGCACGCCAAGGCAAAGGTTGGCCTGGCGGGACTTGGGGGTAATTGCCCGGAGAATGGCCGCAGATTTCATCGTGATTGTGATTGACCGCCACGCATACTAATCCTTCTTGCGGGGTTTCCAGTTCGAATTCGAGGGTGGAATGATGTACATGATAGCGCTCGGTTAGCAGGGATTTGATGCGTTGTTTGATTGCCTCGAAGTTACCGGCATCGTTTGGATCGATTACCACATGGGCTTCCATGGAGCGGCGGTGTTCATCGATTTCCCAAACATGGACATGATGCAGGCTTTTAACGCCTTCCACACTTTCAATGGTGTGGACCAACTCGGCCAGATCGATATCCAGAGGTGTGCTTTGCATCAAAATGCGAATGGTATGCCGTATTTCACTCCAGCCGTGATGGAGGACATAAGCCGCGATCACGACGGTGCAAATGGGATCGGCAATGGTCCAGCCATAAAGTAAAACCAGCGTGCCGGCGATAATGACCGCCACCGATCCCAGGGCGTCGGCGACATTATGCAGAAAGGCGGCGCGGATATTGAGACTGTGTTTGGAGGCGGCGTAGGTTAACAGCGCCGTCGCCACATCCACCACCAGTGCAAAAGCGCCCACGTAGATCACCATCCAGCCTTCAATGGGTTGGGGATTAAAGTAACGCACCACCGCTTCGTAGATTAAATACAACCCAATCAGAATCAAGGAAGTGAGATTAATCAAGGCGCCAATCAACTCCGCCCGTTGGTAACCGAAGGTGCGCAGTTCGTCCGCCGGGCGCTTGGCAATACGGCGGGCGACCAAGGCGACGCCCAGGGAACCGGCATCGGATAAATTGTGTAACGCGTCCGCTATTAGTGCCAGACTGCCGGAAAGGATGCCGCCGGCAATCTGCACCACGGTGAGCAAGAAGTTGACAAACAATGCCCAAACCAGGCGGGTTTCACCCAAATCGGCGGCATGGGCATGATGATGGTGATGATGATTGTGTGTCATGGTATTCATAATAACTGGTTTTTTACCCCTTGCCTGGGAAGAAGACATTTTGGATTGGCTGTAGTATGTTGGCAATGTTTATGACGCTAGAGAACCAGAGGAAGTTGTCATGATAAGCGCTGAACTGGCTTGGGATTTTGCCAAAGACTGGGTGGATGCCTGGAATGCTCATGATCTCGAGTGGATTTTGTCTCATTATGCCGATGATATCCAGGTAACCTCGCCTATTGCCCGGCAATTGACCGGCACCGCCGAAATACATGGCAAAAAAGCCTTGCGGGAGTATTTTTCAGTGGGATTGGCCCATTATCCCGATCTTTCTTTCCGGTTGTTGAATGTATTTTCAGGGCAAGACAGCATTGTGCTCCACTACGTTAATCAAAACTCAGTTCAAGCGGCTGAGTGGATGCGTTTGAATGAGGAAGGCAAAGTGGTGGAAATGATCGCCCACTACGAGGCTTCTTTAGAGTCAAAAGAATGAATAATATACGCGACGCCTTGCTCCGTGATATCCAGGCCATGGTCCTCTGTCACGCCCCCAGCGGTAATGAAATTGAAATCGACCGTTGGCTGCAGAACCGTTGGCAGGCCTTGGGTCTCCATCCGGAACAAGACGCCGCCGGGAATTTGATAGCAAAAATAGAAGCAGCCGATCCCGCCGTCCCGACCGTCGCCATCTCTGCCCACAAGGATGAAATCGGCATGATTGTCAAACGGGTTGATGATGACGGCCGGATTCATATACGCAAGTTGGGGGGCTCATTCCCCTGGGTGTATGGGGAAGGGGTCGTAGATTTATTGGGGGAGCGGGAAACCGTCTCCGGAATTCTAAGCTTTGGCTCGCGTCACGTCTCTCACGAATCGCCCCAGCATTGTTTCCAGAATGAGCAACCGTTGAAATGGGAAAATGTCTGGGTGGAAACCAAACTGTCTTCCGGGGCGCTTAGCCAGGCGGGCGTCCGCCCTGGCACCCGGGTGGTGATTGGCCGTCACCGCAAACGGCCATTTCTGCTTGGACAGGATCATATCGCCAGCTATGCTTTGGATAACCGGGCTTCCCTCGCCATTTTGACGCTGCTGGCCGAACATCTGAAACAACCCCGTTTTAATGTACTGCTAGTCGCCACCGCCAACGAAGAAGTCGGCGCCATCGGCGCTCAATCTTTCACTTTCCGCCAACGACCTGACGTGCTCATCGCCCTGGAAATCTGCCCTAAATCCCCCGAATACCCCATTGACCGGGAAGATGCTCCGGTTCTGCTCTCCCAAGATGGTTATGGCGTATACGACGATTCCCTCAACGCGGAACTTGCCAAAGCCGCCACTAAAGTGAGGATCGAAGTGCAATATGCCGTGCTGGCGGGCTTTGGTAGCGACGGTTCCATCGCCATGAAAAACGGCCACGTCCCCCGCGCTGCTTGCCTGGCTTTTCCTACGGACAATACCCACGGGTTCGAGATAGCCCATTTGGGGGCCTTGGAAGGCTGTATGTTGACGCTTCTCAGCTATTTGGAACGCAAATAATCAGGGTCTTAGATAGCAATCGGGTAGGGTAGTGACAGGGGTATTTATTCCTGTTAGCCTGACCTTTATGGTCTGTTCGTCGGTATTTCGTGAAACTATTGTTTACCTGCTCCTCGTGGTGAGCTTGGTAGCTCCGGCGCGCACTGTATTCGCCTGCCAGTTCATGGAAGGGCGTAAGCAGTATCATTGCTGCTGTCATGAGCATGGTAAATGTCGCCACGGCGGAGGCTGTCCGCATCAGCGTCGGGACAAGCCTGGATGTTGCGATGTGGCTCAAGAACTGAGTGGTCCTGGCATGATATCGGCAGCGGATAGCCAGGAGCTTCCGGTATTTTGGATGGCTTATCCGCTGATGTCGCCGCCGGCGCCCTGCTTTCATTGGCAAGCCTTGTCTATTCTCACGCCCCGGTTCCCCACTGGCCCCCCGCCACTCCCAGCCGGTAAGTCTGTATATCTCCTTACCCTCAGGCTCAGAATCTAGCCAACCTCCTTCCCTGTGAAATATGTCACCTTTCAAGGTGATTTCTCCGTCTTATATCAGGAGGAGGTTAAACATGCCCCGAATTTCTCTATTCTGTTTGTTATGGACGATGGTCTCTATTACCATTGCCCAGCCCTTGCCCGAGCACCTGCAGGTAAGCACCCTGGTGGCCGAGGTGCTGAACCGCAATCCCGACCTGCCCGCCATGCGCGCGGCTTGGCAGGCGGCCAAGGCCAAAGTCGACCAGGAACGCTCGTTCGACGATCCGGTACTGTCCTATGGCTTCGCCCCTCGCACCATCGACAGGAAAGGTCTGGATTTCGGCCAGACCGCCGCGCTGTCCCTGCGCCTGCCCTGGCCGGGCAAACTGGCCTTGGCTGGCCAAGCGGCGGAGCTGGAAGCCGATGCCGCCGGCAACGATGTAGAGTCGGTCCGCCTGCATCTCATCGAGGCGACCCGCAGCGCTTTCGCCGACTGGTATTTCATCCACCGAGCACTGGAGATCAACCGGGATGACCGGAAACTGCTGAAGCAGATCCGACGTCTCGCCGAGCTTCGTTATGCCAGCGGCAGCGCCTCCCGTCAGGACGCTCTCCAGGTCAAGGTCGAGACCGCCCTGCTCGATCACCGCCAGATCGTGCTGGAACGCAGGCGTCACAAGATTCTGGCTCGTCTCAACACTCTGCTGCTGCGCACGCCCGATGAACCCCTGCCGCCTCCGGACACGCTGCCCAAAACCCCCGCTGTACCCCCCCTGGATCACTTGCGAGACTTGGCCCTGGGACGTCATCCGGCCCTCCGCGCCCTAGCGGTGCGCCGCCAAGCCAACCAGCGCCGGGAAGCGTTGGCAAAACGGCAGTTCTTTCCCGACCTGACCCTGCGTACCGCTTACAACAGCCTTTGGAATGACGAACAGAAACGCCTCAGCGTAGGAGCGTCGATCAATCTGCCCCTGCCGGGGCGCCGCCGCGCCCGCCTGGATCAGGTCCGGGCCCAAGGCCTGAGGCTGGCCTCCCAGTGGCAGTCGCAACGGGCCCGGATTCTCGAGGTGCTGCAAAGACGCTACGAGGAGGTCGTGGAGAGCGAACACGTAATCCGCCTGTACCGCAAACGCCTGCTGCCCCTGGCCGAAGACAACCTGGCGACGGCGAGGGCCGATTATGCCAGCGGGGCCGGGGATTTCGTCGATCTTCTCGGGGCTGAGAAGCATCTGAGCGGAGTCCGGTTGCAACTGGCCCGCTCCCTTTCCGAGCATTTCCGCCGAATGGCGGCACTGGAAAGACTGACCGGCGGACCCAAGGACCCAGCGGTGGAAATTTTCGCCGGGGAGGAACGACCATGATGACGCACAAGAAGTCCAGTTGTACCTCGGTACTTGGTAGAACCACACAGATTGTAGGCTGGGGTGAGCGTAGCGAACCCCAACAACAGCATGAGCTTTTTCGGTGGTTTCAAGATGGGGGTTCACATTGTTCACCGCAACCTATGGGTTTCATCCGGATGTCTTCCACGATAACGCCCATCATGTGGCTGCCATCACTCCGAAAAATGAAAGAGAACGGTAGGGTGCGTTTCACGCACCATTCATTGGTGCATGTAATGCACCCTACGGTTACTTTCACGGCGAGGCTGTTCATGTTGCTCGTGTTGACATTCCTGGCGAGTGCCGACGAGGGCTTTGTTTCCGCAGGTCCCTACCGCGTCCAGGTGACGGTCACGCCAGAAACCCCCAGGGTCGGTCCCAACCAGGTGACGGTCCTTTTGCAGGATAGCCAGGGGAAACCCGTCACCGGAGCTAGGCTCAAGGTGGAGGCGGTGATGCCGGCGATGGGGGCGATGCCAGCCATGTTCGCACCGGCCAAAATGGTAGAAACTGCACCGGGACGCTACCAGGGAGAATTCCGTCCCTCGATGGCAGGGGAATGGCCGCTAACGGTGGAGATCGCAGGTTCTGCCGGCAAGGCCCGGCTGACCTTCGACCTGGCCACCGGGCGCCGGGGCATCCGCTGCAGCAGTTGCGGTGGTGGGGGAGCGGAGACCTCGACAGTGACGATCCGGGTGGATCCGGCCCGGCGTCAGCTCATCGGCATCCGCACCGCTGTTGTCGAACGGCGGCCCCTGATCGTTGAGATCCGGGCGCCGGGCCATGTCCGCTACGACCCTTCCCATATTATTGAGGTGGCGCCCAAGTTCGGCGGCTGGGTGGAAACCCTTAAGTCCGATGCCATCGGTCGCCGGGTCCGCCGGGGCGAGACCCTGCTGACGGTCTACAGCCCACAGTTGATCTCGGCCCAGGAGGAATATCTGGCGGCCCGCCAGAGCGGCGGCAGACTGCTCAAGGCGGCGCGGGACAGACTCAGGCGCTGGAACCTGCCCACAAACTGGATCCGCGCCCTGGAAAAACGCGGCCGGTTGCAGGAGACGGTCCCCGTCATTGCCCCTTCAGACGCCATCCTGATCTCTTCCCCGCCTTCACCAGGCAGCGCCTTCAAGGCGGGCCAGACCCTGCTGCGGCTGGCCGACCCCAGCCGGCTGTGGGTGGAAGCCGAGGTCTACCCACCCGACTTCGGGCTGCTCCGGCCCGGCATGGCGGCCCGGGTGGTCCTTCCCGACCCACCGGTCCGGGAATGGCAGACCCAGGTGGATTTCATCTATCCCTTCCTGGACGATGCCACCCGCAGCGGCCGGGTGCGCCTGACCCTCGAAAATCCCGGGCGCCGCCTGTTGCCCGGCAGCTATGTGGAGGTGCGGTTGCGAGCCGACCTGGGCCGCCGACGGGTGGTACCGGCCTCGGCGGTGCTCTACAGCGGCACCGGGCGCTGGGTGTTCGTCGATCTGGGGGATGGCAGGCTGCAGCCGCGCCGCATCCGGGCCGGCCACAGGAACCGGGACTGGATCGAGGTGGTGGCCGGGCTGAAAAGCGGCGAGCGGGTGGTCAGTTCGGGAACCTTCCTGATCGCCGCCGAGAGCAAACTGAAAGCGGGGGTGGCATCATGGTGATCGAACGGCTGATCGGCTGGTGCGCCCGCAACCGCCTGTTGACCTTCCTCCTGGCCGGCCTGGCCTTTCTGTGGGGCTGGCAGTCGCTGCGCACGGTGCCGCTGGACGCGGTGCCGGATCTGTCCGACGTCCAGGTAATCATCTACACCGAATGGCCGGGACGCAGCCCCGACCTGGTGGAAGACCAGATCAGCTATCCCCTGAGCGCCGCGCTGCTGGCGGCGCCCCGCGTCAAATCGGTGCGCGCCCAGAGTTACATGGGGCTGTCCTTCATCTATGTGATCTTCGAGGAGGGCACCGACCTGTACTGGGCCCGGTCACGGGTGCTGGAATATCTCAATACCGCCCAGGGCCGCCTCCCCGATGGCGTGCGCCCCGCTCTGGGGCCGGACGCCACCGGGGTCGGGTGGGTGTACGAATATGCCCTGGTGGACGAATCCGGCCGCCACGATCTGGCCCAGCTGCGCAGCCTCCAGGACTTCAAGCTCCGTTACTGGCTGGAGGCGGTGCCTGGGGTGGCGGAAGTGGCGTCGGTGGGCGGTTTCGTCAAGGAATACCAGATCCACCTGGATCCTGCCAGGCTGGTGGAATACGGCTGCCAGGGGCAGCGGAACGAACAGGGAGATGCCGGGGTCTTTTCCGGCCACCCATTGGTCGGTGCGACGTGCCGGCGGGGTATTCCCCTGCAGCGGATTGTCCAGGTGGTGCGCCGCGCCAACGCCGATGTGGGCGGGCGGGTGCTGGAGATCGCCGGGCACGAGCAGGTCATCCGGGGACGTGGCTATGTGCATGGCATTGAAGACCTGGAGAAGATCGTGGTGGCCATGGGTCCGGAGGGAGTGCCGGTTCGCCTGGGGGATGTCGCCGAGATCACCCTGGGGCCGGCCCAGCGCCGCGGCCTGGTGGAACTGGACGGCGAAGGCGAGACCGTGGGCGGCATCGTGGTGATGCGCTACGGAGAAGACGCCCTGAAGGTGATCGGACGGGTCAAGGCGCGGCTGGCGGAGGCCAAGAAGGCCCTGGCGGAGGGGGTGGAGATCGTCACCGTCTACGACCGCAGCGACCTGATCGAACGCGCCATCGCCACCCTGCGCACCACCCTGGTGGAGGAAATGCTGGTAGTGGCCGGGGTGATTGTGGTGTTCCTGGGCCGCCTGCGTTCGGCCGGGGTGGTCGTCCTCACCCTGCCGGTGGCGGTGCTGCTGGCCTTCATTCCCATGAACCAGCAGCAGCTCAGCGCCAATATCATGTCCCTGGGCGGCATCGCGGTGGCCATCGGGGCGATGGTGGACGCAGCCATCGTCATCGTCGAGAACGTCCACCGGCGCCTGGGTGAACAGCCGGGTGACCGTCTGGCCGTGATGATCGGGGCGATGCAGGAGGTGGGGCCGAGCATTTTCTTCTCCCTGCTCATCATCACCGTGTCTTTCCTGCCGGTATTCACCCTGGAAGGCACTGAAGGACGGCTGTTCAAGCCCCTGGCCTACACCAAGACCTACGCCATGGGGTTTGCCGCGCTACTGGCGATCACCCTGACCCCGGCGCTGGCGGCAGGACTCATCCAGGGTCCGGTGGCGGCGGAGCGGGGCCGGCTGGCGCACCTGCTGGAGTCCCTCTACACGGCGGTGCTGCGCTGGGCCCTGAAGTGGCGGGTCTGGGTGCTGGCCATGTCACTACTGGTGCTGAGTGCAACCGTGCCCCTGTGGTTCCAGCTGGGTTCGGAGTTCATGCCGCCCCTCAACGAGGGCAGCATCCTCTACATGCCCACCGCCCCGCCGGGAATGTCGGTCACCGAGGCCGGCCGTATCGTCCACGCCATGGACAAGGAACTCAAATCCTTTCCCGAAGTGGCGCGGGTGTTCGGCAAGATGGGCCGTTCCACCAGTCCCACCGATCCCGCGCCCCTGTCCATGGCCGAGATCGTGGTCACCCTCAAGCCCCGGAACCAGTGGCGCCAAGGCATGACCTGGGACAAATTGATCGCCCAGATGGACCGCCAGCTGCGGTATCCCGGCATGCCCAACGTCTGGTGGATGCCGATCCAGACCCGCACCGAGATGCTCGCCACCGGCATCCGCTCCAGTCTCGGCATCAAGGTGTTCGGCGACGATCTGGCCACCGTGGAGGCGGCGGGGATCCAAATCGAAAAGGCGCTGCAAAGCGACCCCCACACCGCCCCCCACACCCGCAGCGTGTTCGCCGAGCGCCTCGGCGGTGGCTACTTTCTCGACTTCGACATCGACCGCGAGCGGATTGCCCGTTACGGCCTCAGCGTCGGCGACGTGGAAGACGTGATCCAGACCGCCATCGGTGGCCTGAC
>LSNW01000026.1 GCA_001566965.1 Methylothermaceae bacteria B42
ACCGCTCCCAGCGGGAATAATCATGGCAGAATTGATATAAAAGTGACTGCAAGTTTTTGCCCCAATCCTTCATGGGATACAGGTGAGGTTATAGCCGGAATAGTGGAAGTTAGGCCAGGCATCTATGACATCTACGTCAACGGAGAATTGAAAAAAACCACAGAGGTGCCTCCGCCAGATAATCAAAGCCCGTAGAAAGGGAGCAATGACCACGAAACCTGGATGACCCCGGTCAATGGCATTGATACCTGGTATTCCTCGTGGACCGGCGAGGCCAACAACAATGCCGATATTTTTCTTTCCACCATTCAACCCTGAAAGACATGATTCTCCTGCCGGTGGAAAAACTACCGGCAGGAGAATGTTAGGAGTATGTATCATGAAACAAATCACGAAAGCGATTTATATTTTGAGCATGGTTTTTCCGGCCTGGTTACAGGCGGGGCAACATGGATGCAAGGTTACTTACAACGCAGAAACAGGCAGGGCAATTCTACCTTGCGTCGAGGTTATTGAATCCGGCGCTTGGTATGACGTAAATTTGCAACGCCGGAAGGGGCTTGATTTTTCCGTTGCAGAAGCGTTTAGATTGAGTGAGATCTCGGTAGAAGAAGTCAAGAAGATACCGGTGACAACGCAGCTTATAGAAACAGAAAGCAGTAATAACCAGGATTCAGAGCGTTGGTTATTTGTGCGGTTTAAGGAAGTAGACGGATGTGCAGGGTTATTTGATTTAGCATCGCCAAGTGATCCGTCTAGTGGGAATGAACATGGCAGAATCGATGCCAAGATATTCAGGGTTGCTTGTCCAAACCCTACGCTTGGTTTTCCTAGCCGGAGTTTTGCGGATGTAGTGCGAGTTAGCACGGGTCCTTACGATATTTATATTAACGGAGAACTGATAAAAACCGTGGAGGTGCCCCCGCCAGACAACCAAAGCCCGTAATAAAGGGACAATGACCACAAAACCTGGATGACCCCGGTCAATGGCATTGATACCTGGCATTAATCCTGAAAAAGCCGGATACCCGCCATGCCCCTGATGACCGCCCTCAACCAGGCCCGGGGAAGGCTAGAGGAACGGCTTACCCACTACAGCAAACCAAAGCTGCTCATTTCGGTCCACACGCCTTCTATCATTTTTCATGATTTAGGGTGTGGGCTACCACCACATGAGGGTTAGCCAAGGTTAACGACTATTCATCCTTGTAATTTAGGAATATAAATCCTAAAATGCAAGGATGATAAGGCGCCACCTTTATCCGGAACTCCTTCAAAGGCTGCGGGAAACCCCAGCGGTTGCCTTGTTGGGTCCCAGGCAGGTCGGAAAAACCACCCTGGCGATGGCGGTCACTCAGGAGATGTCCGCGGTTTACCTGGATCTGGAATCTCCAGAGGACTTGGCCAAGCTGTCTGATCCTTTGCTCTATCTCCGTGATAAATTAGGGCAACTGGTCATCCTGGATGAAATTCATCGCTTGCCGGCTTTGTTGCCGGTGCTACGCGGCCTGATCGACCAGGCCAGGCGCCAGGGACTGCGCAGCGGCCTTTACTTGTTGTTGGGTTCTGCGTCACTGGATTTGTTGCGTCAGTCCGGGGAAACGCTGGCTGGACGGATCGGTTTTTTGGAATTGGGGCCTTTCGATGTATTGGAAGCGACGGAGCAGGCGGAAGACCTGAATCGTCTATGGGTACGCGGCGGGTTTCCGGAAAGCTTCCTGGCACGGAATGACGCAGCCAGCCTGCGATGGCGCCGGGATTTCATCCGAACCTACCTGGAACGCGACATTCCGCAATTTGGCCCCCGGATTCCGGCCGAAACGTTGCGCCGCTTCTGGACCATGCTAGCCTATCAGCAAGGTGCCCAGCTCAACGCATCCCAATTGGCCCGCAATCTGGGTGTCGATGCCAAAACGATCTCCCGTTATCTGGATCTGTTGGTGGATTTGTTCCTCGTTCGCCGTCTACCTGTCTATCGGTCTAATATAGGCAAGCGGCTGGTCAAGTCACCAAAAGTCTATGTTCGCGACAGTGGTCTGGTGCATGCCTTATTGGGGATCGTGGATTTGGATTCGCTGCTTTCTCATCCGGTGGTTGGGGGCAGTTGGGAAGGGTTCATCATCGAGCAACTGCTCATCATCGGTCAGGAGATTGTCGAAGGATTCTATTATCGAACCAGCGGTGGCGCTGAA
The DNA here is from genome assembly GCA_001566965.1 of Methylothermaceae bacteria B42. Classification (NCBI taxonomy): domain Bacteria; kingdom Pseudomonadati; phylum Pseudomonadota; class Gammaproteobacteria; order Methylococcales; family Methylothermaceae; species Methylothermaceae bacteria B42. The sequence continues at coordinate 2,193 of LSNW01000026.1, forward strand.
ATCGATCTGGTCTTAAGTTTTCCCGATGGTCATTTGTGGGCCATTGAAATCAAGCGTGGTCTGAGCCCCAAGCCGACACGAGGCTTTCATTTCGCTTGCGAGGATCTAAAACCCCAGCGACGCTATGTGTGGTCTACCCCGGCGAGGAAACCTACCCGATTGCCGAAGCTATCGAGGCGGTATCGGTTCGTCATCTCAGTCAGTTGTTGAAATCAAAGCGAAAAAACTGGTTGGCTTGATTTCTCCGGCGTCGGATCGAAAGTTCAGTGGACTTTCGCAGCCGGGCGAACGCCCGAACAGGGATGTTTGGACAGGACTTTCTTGCATAGCCCCAATGCACAGCAAGAAAGTATTCACGGAATTTTTCGAAACAAACCACCTGCCCCGGCTTGAATAGATGACGGAGCCCTTGGGTTCTTTCAGGTGAGGCTACATTGACCCAAGCTACATCATTGAAAGTTTTCGTGTTAACCGGCTTGATCCTGAAAAAGCCGGATACCCGCCACGCCCTGGGCGCCAAGGTGGCAGGCGCGGCGCAGATCCGGGCGTTGCAATCCGCCCATCAGGAAAACGGGCAGGTTGACTTGTTCCAGCCATTGTTTGGCGGTGTCCCACCCTAAAGGCGAGGCGTTTGGGTGGGTGGTGGTAGGTTGAATTGGGGAAAGGACGGCGAAATCCAACTGCAAGTTATCGGCCAATCGGAGTTCCTCCAGGGTATGGCAGGCGGCGGCGACAGGGCTGGCGGGCGGACGTTTTTTTAAAGTGTTGAGTTGGGTGCCGGTCAAATGGAGGCCAGTATTGGGATAGGGGGATTGGAGATTGTCCCGCAGCATCAGCGTGGCGTTTGCGGTTTCCGCCAGTTTGGCGAATTCCACGGCAAGTGCTTGATAAACGGGCTGTGGCAGGTTGCGGGCGCGCCAGTAGATAAGCCGGATGCCGTTTTGCAATAGGTTTTGCAACCGTTGCCGGTAAGTTTCAGGGTCCGGGGCGCTTTCCAGGACGGCATAAAAGCGGGGGAGCCTGATGGCGCTTAAAATAGGCCGATCGGCGGCAGGGAACGGGTAAGATTTGAGGTTCTCCGGGGAAACCCAGGCAAGCGGCTGGCCTTCCCGCCCGTGGGGTTGGCCGCGATAGTCATTGAATTCAAAGACATCCAAAAGCACGTGCCGGTCGTCATAGCGGTGACGCACCTGGATCAAGGGGGTGGATTCAGCCACCTGGATACCCAGTTCTTCGTGGAGTTCCCGCTTGAGGGCGGTTTCCACGGTTTCGCCCGGTTCCACCTTGCCGCCGGGAAATTCCCACAGTCCGCCCTGGTGGGCGTGGTCGTGGCGCTTGCTGATGAGAATCTCGCCTTGGTGGTTGCGGATTACCCCGACGGCGACGTGGATCATTGCCCTGTCAGGTCCGGTATTCCGCATTGATGCGGACATAATCGTAGGAGAGGTCGCAGGTGAGAACCTGGGTTTCGGATTGTCCCCGGCCCAGGGCGATGGTGATGGTAATGTCATCCCGGCCCATGACTTGTTGGCATTGTTCTTCGGTGTAGCCGGGATCCCGGCCACCGTTGCTGACAATGCAAACGTCATCGAGCCAAATACTCACCCGGCCGATGGCCAAATCATCGATGCCCGCTCTGCCTACCGCCGCCAGGATCCGTCCCCAATTGGGGTCGCCGGCAAAAAACGCGGTTTTGACTAGGGGGGAGTTGGCCACGGTGAAGGCGACCTGGCGGGCTTCCTCTGAATTTTTTGCTTCCATGACCTTAATTCGAACCAGCTTTGTCGCGCCTTCGCCGTCACGGACAATGGCTTGCGCCAATTGCGCGCATACCTGATGGAGTGCCTGGCGAAAGGCATCCAATTCAGGATGATTGGCATCGAGTATTGTGTTGTTCGCCCGGCCGCTGGCCATGGCCACGCAAGCATCGTTGGTGGAGGTATCGCCGTCAACGGTGATGGCGTTGAAAGTATCCGCAACACAGGCTTTAAGCAGGGATTGCAGCGTTGAGGCGCCGATTTTGGCATCGGTGCCGATGAAGGCCAGCATGGTGGCCATGTTGGGCGCAATCATTCCGGCGCCCTTGGCAATTCCGGCCACGGTGATTTCTCGGCCATCAATGGCAACTTTGGCCACGGCCCCCTTGGGGCGGGTATCGGTGGTCATGATGGCGCGGGCGGTGCTTTCCCAGTTCTCCGGTGAAAGGGTTTGGAGCGCCTGGGGCAGGGCGGTGGTGATTTTCTCCACGGGCAGGCGCTCGCCAATGACACCGGTGGAGAAAGGCAGCACTTGCCCGGGTTGGGCGCCGGACAATTGACTGAGGGATCTACAGGTGGCCAGCGCATCTTCCAATCCCTGCTGGCCGGTGCCGGCGTTGGCATTTCCGGCGTTGATCAGCAACCAGCGGGGGGATTGGGATTGCAGATGCCGTTTTGCCACAATGACCGGCGCGGCGCAAAAGGCATTACGGGTAAATACGGCGGCGACGGCGGAATCATGCGTCAATTCAATGACGGCAAGGTCATCACCGGGGCCTGAGCGAAGGCCGGCCCGCGCGGCTCCCAAGCGAATACCCGCAATTGCGGGCATGGGCGGGAATGGGTCGTTGCCGACGGCCATTGGCTTAACTCAATTTGCCGTGGCACTGTTTGTATTTTTTGCCGCTCCCGCAGGGGCAGGGCTCATTGCGGCCGATCTTGCGGGTGGGGCGGACAAAGGGTTTTTGTTCCACCGCCACCTCGCTTTCGGCTTCGGCTTCCGCCATGGCCAGGGCTTCTTCTTCGGTCATGGCGCTGACTTCGGCGTGTTCGAAGTGCATTTCCTGCGGTTCGCTGGCGCGGCGCTGTTCGTCGATGGCTTCCACGTCTTCCTCGTTTTGCACCTGAACCCGGGACAAAATGCTGATGGTTTCGTGTTTGATGTTATCCAGCATGGATTTGAACATCTGGAACGCTTCCCGCTTGTATTCCTGTTTGGGATCGCGCTGGGCGTAGCCGCGCAGGTGAATGCCCTGGCGCAGGTGATCCATCGCCGCCAGATGTTCCTTCCAGGAATTATCCAGGATTTGCAACATCACCGATTTTTCGAATTGGCGGATAACCTCGGGCCCAACTTGTTGTTCTTTTTCCTGGTAGGCCTTGACGGCAGCGTCGAGAAGCTCTTTTTTGAGAGACTCGATTTGCAGTTCCGGATCTTCATCCAGCCGTTGCTTGACCGGGTAGGAGAAACCAAACTCGCCTTCCAGGGCCTTTTCCAGCCCTTCCAGGTCCCATTGTTCTTCAAAAGTGTTAGGGGGGATGTGCTTGTCCACAAGCTCGAACAGCACATCTTGGCGGATGGCGTCGAGGATATCCGTAATATCTTCCGCGGCCAGAAGTTCGTTGCGCAGTTCGTAGATGACTTTGCGCTGGTCGTTGGCCACGTTGTCGTAATCCAGCAGTTGCTTGCGTATGTCGAAGTTGTGGGCTTCTACCTTGCGCTGGGCGTTTTCAATGGCGCGGGTAACCCAGGGATGCTCGATTGCCTCGCCTTCTTCCATGCCCAGCTTTTGCATCAACGCGGCCACCCGGTCGGAAGCGAAAATCCGCAACAGGTTGTCCTGCAGTGATAAGTAGAAACGAGTGGAGCCCGGGTCGCCCTGGCGTCCGCTGCGGCCCCGGAGCTGATTGTCGATGCGGCGCGATTCGTGGCGTTCCGAACCGATCACATGCAAGCCGCCGGCTTCCACCACTTGATTATGGCGTTGTTGCCATTCCTGACGGACTTTTTCCTTGGCTTCTTCAGGGGCGTCTTCCCCCAGCGCGGCGAGTTCCGCCTCCAGGTTGCCGCCGAGGACGATATCGGTGCCGCGGCCGGCCATGTTGGTGGCGATGGTGACATTGCCCGGGCGGCCGGCGTTGGCGATGATGTGGGCTTCCCGTTCGTGCTGTTTGGCGTTGAGGACTTCGTGGGGGATTTTCTGTTTGCGCAATAAGCCGGACAGATATTCCGAGTTTTCGATGGAAGTAGTGCCCACCAGGACCGGCTGGCCCTTCTGTACCCGTTCCTTGATGTCCTGGGCGATGGCATTGTATTTTTCCTGAACCGAGAGATAGACCAAGTCACTGTGATCCTTGCGGATCATGGGTTTGTGGGTGGGAATCACCACCACTTCCAGACCGTAAATCTGGTGGAATTCGAATGCCTCGGTGTCGGCGGTGCCGGTCATTCCAGACAATTTTTCGTAGAGGCGGAAGTAATTCTGGAAGGTGATTGAGGCCAGGGTTTGGTTTTCCTGTTGGATGGGCACCCCTTCCTTGGCTTCAATGGCTTGGTGCAGGCCCTCCGACCAGCGCCGTCCTGGCATGATGCGGCCGGTGAATTCATCGACGATAACCACTTCCCCGTCGCGGACGATGTAGTCCACATCCCGCTGAAACAGGGAATGGGCCCTGAGCGCGGCGTTGAGGTAATGGAGCAGGCGGATGTTGTTGGCGTCGTACAGGCTTTCCCCGGCGGTCATGAGGCCGTGTTCCACCAGCAGTTGTTCGACTTTTTCGTGGCCTTGTTCGGTGAGGAAAACCTGACGGGTCTTCTCGTCCACGGTGTAATCGGCGGGCTCGTCTTCATTTTCCTGGCGCTTTAACTGAGGCACCAGTTCATTCATCTTGATATAAAGGTCGGTGCGTTCCTCGGTGGGGCCGGAAATGATCAGCGGGGTGCGGGCTTCATCGATTAAAATCGAGTCCACTTCGTCCACGATGGCGAAATAGTGGCCGCGCTGGACTTGTTCCTCGCGGCTGAAGGCCATGTTATCGCGCAGGTAATCGAAGCCGAATTCGTTGTTGGTGCCGTAGGTGATGTCGGCGGCGTAGGCTTCGCGCCGTTGTTGCTGGTTCAATCCGCTGGTGATGACGCCGGTGGTCAGGCCCAGAAAGCGGTAGATTTTCCCCATCCACTGTTCGTCACGGGTGGCCAGATAATCGTTGACGGTGACCACGTGCACGCCCTTGCCGGGCAAGGCGTTGAGATAGGCGGCCAGGGTGGCGACCAGGGTCTTCCCTTCCCCGGTTTTCATTTCCGCGATCTTGCCGTCGTTCAAGACCATGCCGCCGATCAACTGGACATCGAAATGGCGCATGTTGAGCACCCGCCGGCCCGCCTCGCGGACAGTGGCAAACGCTTCCGGGAGGAGGTCGCTGAGGGTTTCGCCTTGTTCCAGGCGATTTCGAAATTCCTCGGTTTTTGCCTGAAGTTGCGCGTCACTCAACGCCTTGAACTCAGGTTCCAGGGCGTTGATTTTATCAACGACCTTGAACTTCTTTTTGACGATGCGATCGTTGCGCGAGCCGATAACTTTTTTAACCAGATTGCCTAGCATTGTTCAAATGTTCCAAAAATTATGTTTTTGCGGAAAAAAACCGCAAACTGTTGATCCAGAAATTAATGTACTTTAAGTCGATTAAGAGCCTATCTCAATAGGGCATGAACGGGCTTTTGTGAATGTTCCTGCCTGACAACCTAATTGGATACTATTAAATTGATTTAGAGTATAGGTTCTCCCGCACTCTCCACTTTACCGAATTACAAGGTTCCTTCCACCGATGACGGAAAATTTACAAGATTCCAAGAAAATCCAACTATTCTACCGCAGTGACAGCGGAGCCAGAAATTTTAGGCGGGAAATTCGCAAAATATTGCTATTATCAACCCAATTTGACGTCCAAACCTGGATTGTAGTTCCTGATGTTACGTACAGTCATTCCAAAGCGGCTCGGCAAGATGTTCTGTTATCGGTTCGCGAGCAAGTCAGGGTGCCCCCACCCCAGCCCTCCCCCGCAAGCGGGGGAGAGAGCGACGGACCATGCCTTGAATCCCCTTTCCCTTTGGGGAGAAGGTGTGACGGTGCTGTCCTTGCCGTAAGTTCCTTAGCATCAGTTAGTTCTATGATAAGGTAGCCAATGTCATCGGATGCGAAGGAAAAATCTGGAGCGCCTGTTCCAGTAGGACAAATGCTGAGGCAAAGTTCCGTATTATCGGTACTGGAAGCGCGAGCCCAATTGCACCAAAAACTATTGCGGCAGATTCAAGCTTCATTGCCGGACCGGCTATCTTCCCATTGCCTGGCGTGCGTTTTACGGGGGGATGGGTTGTTGGTGGTCTATACAGACTCCCCGGCCTGGGCGTCGCAACTAAGGTTTTCTCAAGCCGCGATTTTATCCGGGGTTACTTCGGCTGGGCCGGTGCGTCAAATCAAAATCCGGATACTAAATTCTTCTGTAACCAGAGGCGGGAAGCCGGCGCCTGGTTCTGTCAAGGTGCCTGGAGAAGTGGTTTTAAAACAATTGCTCAATGAGGCGCGGTGCAGCCCGGATGAGGAAATTAAACAAGCATTGATGGCTCTGGTTGAGGCTATGCGCAATCGGTTACAAGTCAACAAGCTTGAAGGAGAGGCTCCTCCGGGGACAGGTTGATCTCGGGGGTGATAAGCCGGTTGCAGGGGATGATTTCCCAGGCTTGAGGGCGTTGCAAGAGTGCTTGAATCAAGCGGATATTTAAGCTGTGCCCCGATTTGAAGCCTGCAAACGCGCCTTGTATGCCATGTCCGAGAAGATAGAGATCGCCGATGGCATCGAGGATTTTGTGGCGGACGAATTCATTCGGGTAACGCAATCCTTCTTTGTTTATCACGCCTTGGTCATCAATAACCACCGAGTTTTTCAGGCTGCCGCCCAGCGCCAGCTGTTGCCTACGCAATTTTTCCACATCCCGCAGAAAGCCGAAGGTTCTGGCGCGCGCCACCTCGCGAGTAAACGAAGTATCGGTGAAATCGATGCTTAATGAACAAGTTTTAGCGCTAAAAACGGGGTGGTCGAAGTCTAAGGTAAGTTTTACTTTGAACCCGTGATAAGGTTCCAGCGCGACCCATTTGTCACCTTCCTTCACACAGACGGGCTGGCGGATTTTAAGCATATATTTTGGGGCATTTTGAGTCTGGAGGCCGGCGGATTGAATCAAGAATACAAATGGGGCCGCGCTGCCGTCCATAATGGGGACTTCCGGTGCGTCGATGTCAATAAAGGCATTATCCACCCCAAGACCGGAAAAGGCGGCAAGCAAGTGTTCCACTGTAGCAATACTCGTGCCATTTCGGGTCAAAGCGGTAGAAAGCAGGGTTTTGCCGACATAGTTGCCGCGGGCTGGGATAGAAACAGGCGTAGGCAAATCAATCCGGCGAAATACAATTCCGGTATTGGCTGGGGCGGGGCGCAGGGTCAAGCAAACTTGCCGGCCGCTGTGCAGCCCAATGCCGCGGGCGCGAATTGGGTTTCTCAGAGTACGTTGATGGATCATGCAGCCCCCCTGTTGATGACACTTTTAAAACCCCTGGCCATGGATCCGGATATTGGCAAGGAACATAAATGAACTGTTATTATTTATTAACTAAAACCGCTTTTGATTTTAGCAGCACGCTTCTTTTAGTTCTAAGACCTGCTCGGCTCAATTTATATTTATAGCGTTCAAAAACAAGTTATAGCCTTTTTTTTGCTGAAAAACAACGTTTATTCTTTTTTTTGAGACAAGGATTGAGGTGGAGCATATTCGATAATGACAATCATAGAGAATTAATATCTGATGTTACGTACGATCATTCCGCATTATCCTCCCCCCTCCCCGACCCTCCCCCGCAAGCGGGGGGGGGGTAAGGGCGGATTATCTTACCCTGAGTGCGCCGTGCCGGCGAGGAACGGAATGTGGGTTGTTCTCCGCCCAACGACAGAAGTGGCGGAAAACCAAGCGTTGCTCCCCTCTCCCTGTGGGACAAATCCGTCGGGAACGGATTTGAACGCGCGAAGCGCGGCCCGCAAGGGAGAATGGCAGGACGCCCGGAGTAAAGGGGCCGGGGGAGCAACCGTGTTCCCTGTCAAGCCATTTTTGGCGTCCAAGGGGTGTTATTTTTAATCATGGCGTTCATGATGGTGA
>LSNW01000027.1 GCA_001566965.1 Methylothermaceae bacteria B42
TGCAGGTATTTGCCATTCGACTTTCTGAGAAGCCTCAAATACAGCCTCATAAAAATCGGCTTCCTCGGATTGATTGTGGTACAGGGGTTTTGGCATGACCTCCAGCCGAAGCGCCTCGCTGACGAGGTATTGTCGTTCCGGGTCGTCCAGAATCTTCAAGGCGCGCCGGCCCAGCTCACCTTCCCCCTTGAACGCCGCAATCAACACACCAGCATCCAGATAAGTGCGCTTAGGCACTTTCTACACCCCCTCGGCGGGAACGCACTTCCTCCTCCAGGGCATCTGCGGACAACAACCTGCCCCCTTTGGATAGATAAGCATGACGAAGCGCTACCAATCGCCTCCCCAGTTCGGTACGCGGTTTGTAGTTTGCTGTTACTACATCGGTTACTACACTACTCATGGTTAGCGAATTACCCGCAATATAAATCCCGTTTCGGAGAAGGCCCTTCAGCGAAGAACCAGGAACCCAATCCGCATGGTGTTCGTTAACATCTATTACCGTTGAATAGCGTGCCGGTTCGGGTGGCACATCGGGCATCGTTATCATCATTGCTCGTATTCCGGTTGCATTTTTTCAATTGAGCTGGCCGTGAGAATCTGTCGAAAGAAGATGTCTTTGGATTGCCCGTGCAGATCCTCCAGTTCCTGCAACGCTTGTTGCAGATCTGCGGGAGGCGACATCGATAGGGTTTCCAGATCGACCAGCGTCCCTTCCAAAACCTCGTCTGGAAGATTCGCCTTCGCAGGCGTTACGATTTGAACAACATGAACCCACGAGTTCACTGGTATCTCCAGGCGAAGCTGGCAGTTATTTTGCCTGATTTCATGATCCCCCAACTCGACCTTGAGTTTAAGCGCTGTCAGGTCAGGCGGTGGCGCCAGTGTCAGCAAATCAAGATAACGTAGTGAATGGCGCTGGATATTTGCAACCAGGCCGCTTTTCTGGAGAATAGCAACAAGTTTTGTGATTTCCTCCCTGAAGAATTCCCATCCCACATATGGTTTCCGGCAGTTCAGCGTGACGACCCGATCCCCGACTTGCCACCGGAAAGGAGCCCCGGGCTCCTCCATCATTACCTTGGCGACAAAACGCAGATTGGGGTCAACCTGCGCCACGGGCGCGGGAATGTCCGCTGCTGGCAGCCGGCTCAACGAAAGGTTGGGGTATCGAATTTTTAGTTCGGAGAAAAGCACCCCCGGCAAAACATCGCCGATGGCAGGGCTTTCAAACTGGAGTTGCCAGATGGCCTCTATCAGTGGCTCCTTTTCTAATTTTGTGGGAACGGCTTCCATCATTTCTCTCCAAACGAGTGACGTTTATTGATAGGTCATCCATTATTTCTTTAGTACTGTGTTACAAGATAACGCCTGAAAGTTGCCAGATATGCCTCCAACGCTGACCAATTCGCCTTGGATGGTTACCAGATAAGTCCCATAGGTTACTGATAAGATATCTAGGTTACTAGATTGAGGCGTGTTCATTCGTCCCGATCACCAAACAGATCAAGCATCGGCAGTTCGGAAGAGGCGGCTTTCTCCCGCCGAGCACGGGGCCGTAGCAGGTCGCTCTGTGCCACGTCACCCAGCGCATGACGCAAGGCCAGACGCCAGCCCTTACCACCGTCGGTAACCCGGCCCGTGGTCATGGCGGTCATGCCAAAGAGCCACCAGCGTTCTTCCGGCCGCAAGGCGAGCCAATTGCGAACCGCCACGGGGATCTTTTCCATTTCCATGTCTTCCACCGCCCAGGCCAGAACGCAAAGCTCCTTGCCCAGCAACCGATCCACCGGGTTTTCTCCCACCTTCCAGGCGGAGGTCTTGAGACCGTGGACCTTGAGCCGGGCATTGAAGGCACGCTGCGCTTCATTGCGGATGGCCGTCCAGCGTGGGCGTTCCAGCAACACCCGGTCGATGACGGCAAATTCATCGCTGGATGCCTGAAGCCCCAGATATTCGCTGATCTGTACCTTACCGGTGTTGGACCGGGGAATGATGACCTTGAAATGATGTGGATCAGAGGTGGCCGGCACGCCGAAGCCAAGGGTGGCCTTCGGCTTTTCAGACTTACCCCGTCGTGCACCTGTGGCTGATCTGCGTGCCGCCGTAGCCCTTGGCATGACCTACTCCTCCTGTACCACGTCGCCGGGGCGCAATTCGATGCCGGCGATTTTGGCGAATTCCTTGGCCTCGAACCCGTTTTCGAACTGCACACCGTCAGTGATGGTGATGGCTACAGCAGCATCATCCTCTTGTAGTACCGAGCGCAGGCTGTTGACGACACCCTCAATCATGGCGGCGGTGATTTCCCGTTCCTGAAAGCGAACAGTAACCGTGTTTTCTCCTTCGCCGATTTCGATGCGTACACCCTTGAAGCGGGTAGCGGGCTGATCCTTGAAGTGGTTGATGACGCTGAATACCCGATCCGTAGTATCAAGCGCCACTCGCTTGCTGCTGCTGAGTCGCGCCGGCTTGGCTTCATCGATATGCACGGTTTTGTCGCCACTGGCCGGGATCTGGAAGTCCGCGGTCTTGGTGGCCTCACCAGCGCGAGCATAGACCAACAGGCGCGCGGCTTCCGGCCCGATTTCGAACGGGCCTTCATAGAGAAGGCCGTCCTTGGGGTTGGAGCCGTCGAGGGTATAGGTCATCTCGGCATTGGGGGTGCATTGCAGTGTCACCCGGCGCTTGTCGCCGGCTGGATCGACCTGGTGACGGATCTTGAGATCCGCTACCCAGCGCACCGGTGGCCCACTTTCATACTGCCCGGTCGGATCCTTGACCCAAAAGTAGAGGGTGCCTTCACGGATAGTGAAGTTGTCCAGGTCTTCCACTTGTGGGTCTCTTTCTGAAACCTGCGCCTTCGTCGAATAGTAAATGACGGGGCTTTCACCGGCATGGCGGGGGGTCAGACTGAGAATCGTCTCACCTGTTTCCGGATTTGTACCGAGTACTGTGACATTGACAGTGGTTTTTTCCTTGGGAAAGGGGCCCTTTTCAATGTAGCCGTCCTCGCCCAGGCGCCAACGCCCTTGCTTCAGGGCTTCGGTCTTGAGAGTGTCCATGCCGCTGGTACCCGGCATCCATGGCCAGGCTGGGTTGCTTTTGGCACGGCTGACCACGTCCTTCCACGGCGTCCGACGATTATCCTTGCCAGATGGCCAGAGGTACTCCTCGGCCATGGCGAAGTATTCGTTGAAGTTTTCGGTGAGGTCCAGCGCGAGCCTGTAGTTGGCACGCGGACTGGCCAACAAGGCCTCGATCTGGGCCTCGGCTGACTGGTCGCCTTCTCCAAGTTTCAGGCCGTTATCGATAGTGACAGGTGCTAGGAATTCCCGACCGTCAATCTCATCCACGCTTGGAAAGTAAAGGCGGTTGTACGCAGCGGAGAGGGCTTTGTTGAAGCGGTCCTCGGCCTCTTCCAGACGGTCACGGGCTTCTTCATAGAGGGTATCGCCGGGCTTGAGTCGTTTGTAGATTTGTTCGATGGCGTAGAGTTCGCGCAGGCGGTCCTCCACCGCATCGGCCAAGTGGCTATCCTGCCCGGTCAATACCAGGAGGTTGTTCTTCTCTTGCTGATAATCAAAGAAGTTCTGCAATTCACTGGGAGGGACCTTGCCATCGGGTTTGATGACAATGAGCACCCGTGGGCCACTGAGTTTCAATTCATCCAGTTGTGGAAGAACATGAACTTCCTGATAGGCGTTACGACGCACTGGCTGCAGAATGCCGGTGAGACGATTGATCAACGCCTGATCGACCTTGGGTTGTGGTACCTCCTTGGCGTTGCGCTCGATCTGGCGCGAGAGGTTCTCGGTCTCCTTGATGAAAAAGCGCTGTTCCTCACGATGGAGGTACCAGGCCTGTTCACGCAATCGTTGCAGGGCCTCGAGAAATTCGTCCGGTTTACGGTTAGGCGCTGCCAGGAACTCAATGATTTCACTTTCGGATAGGCCAATCCGGCCGCCTACAGCCCGGGACAACGACGAGGCCAGGAGCAGGGTCATTACCTGTTTCGCCGCATCCGACCCCAGTTCGTCATCGATCGTCTCCGCAATGGCATTGCCATTGTCTGCAATATCTCGCGTGACCGCTGGCATCAGCTTCGGTGCGATGCGCTCGATCTCGTCTTTGACCTGGTCGTCATTGAGGTCGAGGTGCTGAGTGCCGATAAGAAATACACCGTCGGTTTCGCGCTGCTCGACGCTCTTGAGCAATCGAGCGGTGAACTGCATCAGGCCGCGCGTCTGACGGAAACCTTCATTCTCCTTGAACAAAGCAACGAGATGTTTGAAAGAGGGATGGAATGGGTAGGTCTCCCGAACTTGCTCGGCAATCTGCTCGATGCTGGCGGCTACAATGTAGCCACCATCTTCAGCTTTTTTGACCTGCTGGGCATATTCCTCGGCAATGTCCGCAATAGTACGCTCGTCGGGAAGCTCGTCGATCAAGCGTTTCTTGAGGATCTCGTAGATTTCATTGCCTGCCAGTTGGACAGGCGTAATGGTCATGGCCTGGCGGCGAGTTTCCTGTTGCAGGTTGTCAACGGCTTCGGCCAGTGCCTTGGTTTGCGCCTTGTAGCTGCCTGAGAGATTGGCGATGACGATGGCACAGTTCGGCAGTTCCAGGGCCGCAGTCATTAATGAGCTGAGGCTGTACACAACCATATCGGCCAGGGTGCCCTTGCCAAACATCTGGGTGCTTGCGTTTTGCAGGTAAGGCGGCAGCTCGTCCAGAAGAATCAAGGTCGGCTGGTCGCCGAT
>LSNW01000028.1 GCA_001566965.1 Methylothermaceae bacteria B42
AGTGTCCGACAAACCGTCAGTGAATGGGAAATCTATGGAGATGGCGAAAAAGCTACCGCGAAGCGGTTTAGTTCAACGCCTCACATCACCGGCAACAAAAAGCAAAGCGAGGAACGAGCGGCGTTTTTTGTTGTCCGAGTGCATGTGTTTGTTAGGCATTCCATGGGGTGGCAATGATTTTTTGAATTTTCGCAACCTCTTCAGGAGTTGGTTTTCTTGAAACACTTCGTATGTATTCCCGTATTTGCTTGAGGTAATCACTTATATTGACTAATTGATCTTTACCATTGTCCTGTCCCATTTTCCTTGACTCACAAATAACATCGTATTTTGACCCGGTTTTCGGGTCATAGATTGTTGCTTTTAGTTCCCGGGGAAACTGGTTATCCAGAATGAGGCGATAATCGTCTTTTTCTCCGAAGTCAAAAAGAGCCTCAGCAATAACTGCCCTTCCAATCCAATCAAGACCAGCAGCTTCATACTGCTTATAACGGCTAGTAGCAACTTCATTACAAAACACATATATTTGTGTCAAAAATGTCATTGGCAAGGTATTCGGGCTATTAACAATGGTAAAACGCAGATGAAATAGCCCGTCGTTATACCCCCAATCTTCTGACCAATCTACTGTGCCTTCATCTTGTTCCAAACGCCCTTGATATGAATTTGTTACTTTCGCAATTGCATCAAGAACTTGATGCAACCCTCTGTCAAAATCAGTACGCAAATCGGCATACATTTTCTCTCTAAGAAATATTGGTATTTCGCAGTCCTCTACCAGAACAGGTAAAACAACTACTCTTTTCTCATCTAGCTCCCTCATTAAGCCAGCAGATAGTTCTTTTTTACACCATTCTGATTCAACAGAAGTCTTCGACAAAATTACAAGCAATGCACTTGATTCCTGAATAGCATCTTGAACTCTATTAAGGATCGAATCACCAACATTTAGCTCCCAAGTATCTACCCACACACTTGCATTGTGTTTCACAAGGTGAGCTGCAAGTTTATTTACGATCAGTTCATCTGCGTGTGAATAACTTATAAATACCGGCATGGAGACTTCCCTTCTTGCCTAACGCTTCGCGTAACCGGCTGGCAATGGAGCGCAGCGGAATTGCCAGTCCGGGTTGACGCGATTGTTAGATGATTTTTACCCTCAACATTTCGTTGCCGCCTTTCTGAAATTCGTAATCAACTTTTTCTATGCTACATTCATAGCCTTCAGATCGCAGCCCCTCAACAACACCTGCGAGATGACGAGATTTCTTTGCCCCCAGCTCAAGCACTGGAAATATTCTTGCCTCGCCAGCCACCCTACACATTTCAGCAATAGAATGAATATGAAAATCAATGGAATGATGCTCGCTATAAAGAAATAGAAAATGGGAGCATAGCGCCAAATCAAATTCCTGATCTGAAAATGGCAAAACGGGCAACTCTGCGTTGATATAGCGGCGTTGTTCCTTCCCTTCCGGGTAATCGGATAGGAACTGCTTCATGGCACTCATTCTTAATTGGCCCAATTCGTCGGGGCTCTTTATGTTTTTCCAAACAAACTCCCCTTCATTTTCCTTTGTTTGTTCCAGAACAGTAGAATATGTTTTTTCTATTCTTGCCTCTATCTCTTTCTCTGAAAATCTGTATATAGGATCAACAGATACAACAGTTCCTCCCTTGCGCGTCAGTTCACAATTGAAACTGGCTGGGCCATCACCACACCCTATGATTTTCTTGGCAAGGTCGCTCTCTGACAAAGAAAACATTGATACATATTCATCATACGACCTTCCCCAAGGCACTACTTTCTCTAATGTGAACGCCATTCCCTTTCCATCATCTAACGACCAAGTTCACCTGCCGCTATGGAGCGTCAGCGGAATAGCGGTCAGGTGAAACGCATTGTTGGGTGGTATAACTATTCATTCTCTTCATCGTATAAATCTTCTTCCTCATCAGTATCGAAACTGACATTTGGCGCCCCAATAACCTGCATTAATCTAAGACGATCTCTAGCATCATCCTCCAACTCGGTATAGTGATGCTCTAATTCGTCCATGACAAATGCCTTTGCAGAATCTGATTTGAAGCAATCGAGATAGTCTCCGATGAGCCCAGTATCGAAATCTAACGGCGGAATACCTCTGAGAAATTCTAGATACGCTGAAGTGGACTCAGTATTCATGAAGAAAACAAGCAATTCTTTCCATAGAATATCTTCTTCTGTAATATCTATCTCCCGAAGAAAAACGGATTCCGCCTTTGAACCATGGCGCAGCTCATATGTGTATAAATTTATTTCACCCGCACGTGACTTTATTATGTCGTACAGCGTCCTCGATACTTTTAATATTATTCTTCGGACAAACTTTCGGTATCGATCTTCATTCGGAGTTCCAAGAAATGACGAATCGCCTGGAAAATCAACTTTAAGATGTTTATTTAGAAAGTTGCGTAAAGCTTTTCGTTCTTTCTTTGCGTCGTAAACAGAGGACAATGAAAACCGATCATACCGAAGAGACTTATAGAACTTTGCCAGCAAACCAAGGAACTCAATTTGAGGTGGACCAAAATTTATCTCGGCATGAGTTTTCAAGCGAGTAAGTAGGTCAAGATGGTTGTGTGTTATTAGAGATTTCTCTAGTTCTTCCTGATCAACAGAATCATCATGTTCGAATAAAATGATGGCGATTTTAAGGAGCCGCTCAAACCCGACAGATGTATTGTAAAGAAACTCGAATACTTCATCGGTGTAATCGAGATTTCTCATCTCGTGATAACGTCGAAGCCCGTTATAGATGAATGCTCCAGATATACTTATCTCCTCTCCTAGCCTGAAGTTCTTCCAGAAATCAGTTGGTTTCATTATCTTATAACCTTCTTGGAACGACCCTTCGTTGCCACCCAACGGAATAGCTCAGCCGCCGGCTGAAGGCGGGTCGGCTGAAGCGCCTTGTTGGCATGCAGGCATAAATTCATCCATTACCTCTCTGAGCTTACCCCGAAGAGACGATAAGGGTGATGAATCATTTGCCACAAGGGCATCAACAATCAGCCCAATGTAAGCATCCCTCGATAAGCCCAACTTGCGAATGAGTAATGACCAATACACTTTACCGGGAAGGATGCGAATGAGATGTTCGTCTGGGCTTGACACTGCAAGGTCTACGATGGTCATTTCGGCATCCATGATATCTTGGGGAGGCGTCGCCCACTTGGATGGGTTAAGCTCTTCCTCGTGATTCTGGCGCGTTGCTGCATCGGATTCTTGTACTCTCAATGCGTTGAGGGCTCGGTTAAACTGGTCCGCACATCGATTCTTGAAACGTTCTGACACCTGTTTGTTTTTTAGATTACCTGTGAATTGCGCTGCCGCTTCGTTTAGAAATTCTCTATATAACTCTTTGCTCACTTCCTCTTGGTTTCCAAGATGTTCCGACACGGCAAAAAATATCCCTCTGTGGCAAAGGAGGGATTCAATTTCATGTACGGGCAAGACGTGAACAGCTTCGGGCAATGAATCCAGGAATGCATCCGGCCAATAGTCTCTGTCAACAATGCCAATAGCTTTCATCCCTTGGACAATCCCCGAATCAGAGAACGCTTCGGTGCATTTTATAACATCGCGGCACGATCCCACTGGAACGACGGCAATACTCCGGTCATTGTAGTATGCGCGATATACCCGTTGGTCCACGCTTGATTCTGTCCCTTCGCAGAAAACGACTGTGTCTGCGTAGATAGAAAACGACGCCGCTGCTAGGATCTCCTTCGCAACGTCCGGCGGAACACCCTGATCGACGGGCGTAATCTGAGGGTCACTGCCAGGTTTCACGATCAGATAACCGGATGCTTGTCTGGACTGGGCGAATGGCAAATCATGGGTGATGTAGACGAAGCGACAGTCCGGTCGCAGGCGTTCGAGTTCATCCCAAAACTGCATGGCAAGCCTCGAATGGAAGTGAACCTCAGGTTCATCAACGACGATGACGCCCGGCTTGGCATCTAGGACACGTCCCGCAAGATAAAGGGCGACTCGTTCTCCGTCGCTCATCGACTGCGCAGCGTACTCCTTCTCTCCTGCCACATACTCGGAAGTGACCTTTGGGGTATAGCCCTTGAACACGATTCGACGCCCAGGGAATAACCGTTCCCATGATTGTTGCAATTGCATAAGTTTTGTAATTTCTGGTTCGGCCCCCTCACTGTAATTATCACGAAAATCGATGGCTGATGCCGCATCCTCAGCCATAAGCTTGGCAAATAGGTTGTTAATTTCGGAAGAAATGTTCCAAGGTTGCTGCCTGTGACGCTGTTTGTGGCTCGTTAGTTCCTGCTCTGCCTGGGTCAGTGACTGCATGGGGATATTCTGTGGGATCGCTATGTTCCGTAGCGCTGCTATCGTTTCGGCATCATTCCATTGAGCCAGCTGCAGGCCGAACCGAGTTTTCCCGGATCCGTTCGGGCCGATGATAATGAGTGGAGCATCACCTTCGTGGATAGCCTGAGCGGCGTTGTATTTAATTGGGATTGTCATTCAATATCTCTATGCGTGCCAACGCCATGCATCACCGGCAGCAAAAAGCAGAGCGAGGAACGAGCGGCGCTTTTTGCTGTCCGAGTGCATGCGATTGTTAGCCATTTTTTATTTCTGTAGTTCGAATAGTGGCTCGGTGCCAAAAACCACCTTGATATGTACGGCCAAGCCAAAAGAAAGTAATGCAGGCCATAATACTTACCATCACTACAGAAAAGTAAAACCAGTTAATTTCCGAATCTAGATCGAATTTAGGCAATGAGTATAAAACCAAAAAAGCCCATAACACAGATACATATAGACTGATTATTTGATTGATTTTTGACACCGATAATGGAGATGGGCCTGTAATAATGTGCCGTCCCCAATCTTTCCAGCCTTGTAGTTTGTTTCTTGTTAGAACAACCTTGTAAAGTGGCCCAGTAATTTTATCTTCTAGCATATCGACATGCTTTTCCCAGTTTTCTTGCCACTGTTTACTGCCACGATTCACACACAACCAGGCAACAGAGAACACAAAACCTACGCATGAGAGCAAAACTGATAAATCTTGCTTGTTTTCTGCAGTTGACGCTTGAATAGCGAGAAATCCAGCGAATGTTGCACCAATGAATGCCCAAAAATATGTGGCTCGTTTCCAATAGAGATCTATTTCGAACTTTCTTATATCAAGGGCATGCTCTAGCGCCCTCTCAGTTTTCTTCTCATCCGAAAGGAAATCATTTTCATATTGCTGCTGTGTATAGTCTGACTGTGGCATATTCTTTTACTTGGCTAACGCTTCGAATAACAGGCACCCAACTCAATGCCCCGCATTGAGTTGGGTGTCCTTGTTGATTTGATTGTTAGCCTTTTTCCTTTGTAGATTGAAATGCGCCCTTAATGGTATAACTGTTCCTCGCACTTTATCTGTTAACGTGACTTCAACATTCCATTTGCCGGGCGGATCACCTTCTTCACCAATATATTTAATTACTGCTGATGCCATTCTAATATTGCGTGGATTACCAATAAGTTTACCTGACGCGCATTTGATTCCTTTAGCATCAACAGAAATACTTCCATTTGGCCTTGTTACCTTAATATCACAAAGCACGTCAATTTCCCCGGCGGCGTTTGTTTTGGGATTTATGAAAAAAGTGAGGATTGTTAATTTCTTTCCATATGATACTTCCGTTGCCTCAGCAAAATAAGGTATCGTTTCTGACGATGTATTCCATTTTTTCTCCCAATCAGGTTCTGGGGTAATTAACAGCCAACCGCCAAATCCATTTATGCTTTTTATCGCGTTTGAATTAGGAACTGGTTTTCCATCCCTCGTAACCCAACCATCGGTTGCAGCATAGGAAAGCTGAATTATGATTGAAAGATATACAATCAATACGTATTTCATAAGTCGCTCATAAGGCTAACGATAAAGCTGTGCGGCGCAAACGAAGCGCAGCGTAGTTTGCGTCCGAACGAGCGGATTGTTAGCTTTTAATCCGATTGCCATACACGGTCGAAGGTTTTTGTTTTTGGGTTCCAAACAAATATTGAACTCGCACTACCAGGACGGTAATAAGAAAAAGCATCATTCTTTATCACTATTTCTTTCCTATATTTCCCGTTGCATTCGTCTCCCGATAGGCAAAGAACCATATATTTACCCGGTTTGTATAAGCTTAAACCCATAAAAACAGTATTTCCCGTTTTCATTCTATCTAATACAAACCACTTTTCTTTTTTATCTAGGTAAACGAATGCGATCAATCCTTCGTATTTACCGTCCTTCGTTACCGCCAAGAACGCACCCTCATTTTTACCATCCCCATT
>LSNW01000029.1 GCA_001566965.1 Methylothermaceae bacteria B42
TCCCACGGACACCCAGTTAAGGGATAATTTTTAAAAACTGAGGTGAGAGATGACAGTACGCAAGAAATATACGAAAGAATTCAAATTGGATGCGGTTCAGCTTGTCACAAAGCAGGGTTATAGCCGGGCGGAAGCAGCCAGGAATTTAGGCATCAATGCTCGCCTGTTGAGTCGCTGGGTCAGCGAATATGAAGCTGATGCGGGTCAAGCATTCCGGCAACCTGACAGAAGACCAGGAGGAATTGCGGCGTTTAGGTGAAGAAAACCGGCGATTAAAGCTGGAACGGGAGATATTAAAAAAGGCGGCAGCCTTCTTGGCGAAAGAATCGAGCTGAGATTTGAGTTCATTGCCCAAGAGAAGAAGGCGTATCCGGTGAAGCTGCTTTGCCGGTTGATGGGTGTGAGTCGCAATGGATTTTACGATTGGTTGCGGCGTGGGTCTGGTGGAGTGGACCCGGAGCGAGAGGAGAAATTAGCCCAGGTGAAACAATTGTCCAAAGCCTCGAAACACACTTATGGAAGCCGCCGAATGGCCAAGGCGCTGCAGGCGCTGGGTTATCGTGTGGGGCGTTATCAGGCGCGCAGTTTGATGCGCGAAGCTGGCGTGTCGGCTCGCTACCGCCGCCGCTACCGGGTCACGACTGACAGCAATCACCGCCAACCGGTGTTTCCAAACCTGCTGGCGCGGGATTTTGCCCCTGAGCGCGCCAACCATGTGTGGGCGGGTGATATCAGTTATGTTTGGACCCAAGCGGGCTGGTTGTATTTGTCTGTGGTGATTGATCTGTTCTCGCGCAAGGTGGTGGGGTGGTCGATGGGAAATCGACTGACCAGTACGTTAGCCTGTGATGCGCTTCAGATGGCCTTGTGGTGCCGGCAGCCGGCCAAGGGGCAATTGATTTTCCATTCGGACCGAGGCGTCCAGTATGCCAGCCAGGCTTTTCGCAAGCTTCTCAAGCACCACGACATCTCCGGCAGTATGAGCCGTAAAGGCAACTGTTGGGATAATGCCGTAGTGGAGAGTTTCTTCGGTTCTTTGAAATCCGAGCGGGTTTATTGGCGTTGCTACCAGAATCGGCAAGAGGCACGACTGGACATCGTAAACTACATCACGATGTTCTATAACAGCCAACGGCTCCATTCGTATCTGGATTACCAAAGTCCAGATCAATTTGAGAGGAATAGCCAATTGGCTAATGTAGCTTAACTAGGTGTCCGTTTTTACTTGACCACGTCA